>JAQGHT010000099.1 GCA_028291565.1 Planctomycetaceae bacterium
CTACGCATATCGGCTGAACCCATCGCGCGCGGCGGGCTTCAGCCCCAATTGATGTTTATTAGCGTTCATCTTTCACGATCATGAAAGATTGGGGCCGTTGGCTTGGCTTGTTTCGCAAGGTCGGCCCCTGGAAATCCAGTGACGTTGGCTACGACGTAAACTGGTACATTTTCGGTACAACAGTGACGCCGCGTTCGGAAATCGTAAAACGCTTGGCGTCGAGCACGGGGTCGCAGCCGATTCGGGCACCCGCTGGAACTTTAACGTGTTTGTCAATGATGCAGTTTTTCAAGACCGCGTCTGGACCAACGGTCACCCCTTCGAACAAAATGCAACGTTCGACTTCGGCGCCCTCGCCGATCCTCACGTTAGGAGACAAAATGGAGTGCCGGACATTGGCTCCTTCGATGACATTCCCTGAAGTCAGCATCGAATTCATCAGCTCGCCTTGCTTTCCCGAAGGTCCGGGAATCATGCGTGCCGGCGGCCCTTGCGGTTCGTAAGTCCGGATTGACCAGTCTTTTTGATAGAGATTAATCGGCGGCTGCGGTTGCAGAAGGTCCATGTGCGCTTCAAAGAAGGCATCAATCGTTCCCACATCACGCCAGTAGCGGTCACACGTGACTCGGCCAGCCTGTCCGCCAAACCGGTACGCAAAAACCTGATGGGTGTGCAGCAATTTCGGCAAAATGTCCTTGCCAAAGTCGTGTGAAGATTCTGCGGATTCATGATCCGCCTCCAGCAGTGAACACAAGAGTGGCAATGAGAAGACGTAGATCCCCATGGAAACCAGGGCGGACTTCGGATCTCCCGGCATGGGAACTGGATTTTCAGGTTTTTCCAGAAAGTCAATAATTCTCTGTTCGCGATCCACCGTGATCACGCCAAATGCCGAAGCTTCCTGCAATGGAACTTCCATTCCCCCGACCGTGCAGTCGGCCCCATGTTCGATGTGGGATTGCAGCATCGCCTGATAATCCATGCGATAAATGTGGTCCCCGGACAGAATCAGAACATGCTCAGCGCCGCTCCGTTCGAGCAGGTACAGGTTCTGATAAATCGCATCAGCCGTACCGACATACCACGAGTCTCCCTTTCGCATCTGCGGAGGGACCATGGTGATGTATTCACGGAGTTCGGGATTAAAAATGGACCATCCGTCGCGCAGGTGTTTTTGCAGCGAGTGAGATTTGTATTGCGTCAGAACGAGGACTCGTCGCAACCCCGAATGCAGGCAATTACTGAGTGTGAAGTCGATAATCCGATATTTTCCGCCAAACGGAACTCCCGGTTTCGCTCGGTCGGCAGTCAGCGGATGTAATCGAGATCCGACGCCACCAGCCAGGATAATGGAGAGTGTATTCTCAAGCATAATGAATATTCGCCCTGTTCCAAACACGGGGTCCTGTTGTAGCGGGCATTGTGATCGGGAAACGCTACCGACAACTTATCGAGCAGTTTTGGGAAGGCCGGTGTCGGAAGCAATTTGTCGAGCAATTCGCGACGTCTCCGTACAATCTGGCTGCCGGAAAACACGGCAGTTCTGTGTGCAATTCAGTTCGCGGTTCGATCAATGCTTCGGGTGACATTTTCCGGTTCCCATCTGCGTGTATGAACGCTACAGACCGTCCGTGGAATGCAGAAAACGGTACAGCAACTGCTGCGCCAGCAGGCATCTTAAGGCGATTTTGTTGTTGAATTGTCTGATTTCTTGGCATTGGACAATCAGATTAAGCCAAGTTAAGTAATCAAACGCAATTGATGTGTTTGCGAAACAGGCACTCACGCCTGAAATCTGCGCAGAAACGTCCGACCGCGAATCGGAGAAAGTTAGATCTCATCGGGCGCGTCGCTTGCAGTGCAAGAATTCTCTATCAACGGCTGGCGAACACGGCCGCCATCAGTCATCCAGTTCAGTCCAGTGCGACTTTCAGGAGGTGGCTTAACATGCCCAAGCAAGAAACTTTAGAAAAGGCTGAGCAAGACAAGCGTGAGGGAAAGGCGCCGACCACGCAAGCGGGAGAGTTCATTAAAGAAACCATTGACGACATGCGTGCGGGAAAAATCGGAGCTCGATCAACCAAGCAAGCGATCGCTATCGGTCTGTCAAAAGCACGTCGCGCGGGCGTTGACTTGCCTCCCCCAAAAAAGGGAAAGACTTCCGAAAAGACCCGCAAGAGCGCTGAGCGTGCCTACGAGGTGGGTCAATCGAATCCCAATCAACCCGTGAATCCCAAGCGATCACAAGCGAGTACGAAAGCACTGCAGCGCGAGGGCCATCAAGCGGTCTCGCACGCAGCACTTTCGGAACAGGCTACGGAGCAGGCCGAGCAACGGACACCAGCGGAACGTAAGAGAATCGGACGCAAGGCGGCTCAAACACGACTTGAACATCAGACAGGATCCAAGTCGAAATCACCAGCTCAAAAATCGCGGGCGACTCCGCGCGTCGGATAAAAACGTCGTCAATCTGTGTCAGTGAGTCAGACCAAATTCGCTAAAAAGCTGATGACGACGCGGCATAGCAAAGTAAATGAAACATGGTCCGATCTCGACCAAGGTGATCGCTCCGCGCCCAATTTCGGACGCGATCCGGATAATTCATGGCGAACGTCCAGTGTCAGCCGGATGGTACTCCCGGGAATAACGAAAGCGGACCCAGGAATTGACGACGCCAGCTTTTCCACGCCGACTATGCATTAGAAACGGCCAAACTCTCTGGCGAGCGGTCGGTTTTAGCCCACTGGCACTTACGTTGTTAGCAGAATCGTGAGCGGCACGGCGCCAACCGCCGGTTTTTCGTGATCAAAACACCGGCGGTTGGCGACATTCCGCTCAAAGCCTGTGATGACATTTTTCGGACGGCCGCTCAAAACATTGAGTTTCCGGGCCAGGGCGGAAACGGCACGCGAGATGCCCTGTAGGGATTGAGAGCGGATCAACCATGTCAGCAGAAATCAATTGATTTCGGTCCAGGAGATAAATAATGATCACCACCATGAACGAATTAGAAAAGAAACATTGTGTCCCCTGCGAAGGGGGGATCCCCGCTCTTTCCAATGCCGAGACGCGGAAACTTCTGGAATCCGTCCCTGAATGGAAACTGGCGGCGGACGGGAAACGGATTCGACGCGAATGGCGTGTCAAAGACTTCGCGTGCGGACTGAAGTTCTTTCAGAAGGTGGGGGAAGTGGCCGAACATGAAGGCCATCATCCAGATCTGCATCTTGCGGATTATCGCAACGTCGCAATCGAACTTTCGACTCATGCCGTCGGCGGTCTCACGGAGAACGATTTCATTCTCGCAGCGAAGATTGACAAGCTACCAGTCGAATTAAAAAGTTGATTGGAGACTTTGCGGAAGAGTCCAGCCGCTGGGCTGACTCCGGAGGGCCACGGCCTCTCGCATTCCAGTAGATTTCAACCTTCGGAATAGCGCAAAGGCCCGTTAAACGATCCCATAAGCGGAGTCGCCGGTGATCAACGCAGCGTGTCCTTACTCGTCGTTTTTTCGTGGAGCGTCCTGAAGATGTCTTCGGAACCTGCTATCAAACGCGTTGCTTTGGTGACAGGCAGCGGCAAGAAACGAATTGGTTGGTCGATTGCCACCGCGCTAGCCGATCGAGGCTTTAGCATCGCGGTTCATTATCACAACTCGGCAGAGGAAGCAGCACAAACAGTTGCAGACCTGCGCACTCAGGGAGTCGCGGCAGAAGCGCTCCAGGCCGATCTGGCTGATGAAGCCGCGGTGCAGCGACTGGTCCAGAGTGTTTTGGATCGGTTCGGTCGGATCGATGTCTTAGTGAACTGCGCGTCGGTTTACAAACCCATGCGATTGGAAGATGTCACCGCGGCAGACGTACGCAAAAACTTTGACGCCAACCTTCTGGGGACATTTCTCTGCGCGCAGCAGGTGGGATTAGTGATGCTGCGGCAGCCTGAAGGAGGCTGCATCGTGAATTTCGGTGACTGGGCACTCGCTCGTCCTTATCCCGATTACGCGGCCTATTTCGCCACGAAAGGTGCCATCCCCGCCTTAACGAGTTGCTTCGCTGTGGAACTTGGCACACGCAATCCACGGGTGCGCGTCAACTGCATCCATCCAGGGCCGATTTTATTTCCGCCAGACATGCCGGCTGCGGCGCAAGCCAAGGTGATCCGCTCCACTTTGGTGCAGCGGAAGGGGCAGCCTGAAAATATCGCCGCCACCGTTCTGTTCCTGGTGGACAATGACTTTGTCACGGGAGCTTGCCTTCCGGTCGATGGAGGTCGCACGATTTACGCTGCGGAAAACTGATGCGAGGAATGTCATTGAGGGAAACGGCTACTAACGAACTTGGCGAGCGGTGGGTGTAAACCCACTGGTTCTTCTGAATTCTGGCAGCGCCTCAGCGGGGCAGCGGAACGTGGTTACGACATGCGCATGAGTTAGCGGTTAATGGCCTTTTCAGCGGGGATAGAAGATCATGCTCAAGACCGCGTCGGATGGCGTATCCGAGTCCAAACGGGTTGTTGGTTTGCTCTTGAGCGGCGGCTTGGACAGCGCGATCTTACTTGGATTCCTGCTCCGGCGCGGTGCCAGAGTTCAACCGTTTTATATTGATTGTGGTCTGATTTGGCAGCGGGCTGAATTGCGCGCCCTGCGCCGATTCTTGTCAGCAATGGCCGAATCGAATTTATTACCGTTGGTCGTTCTCAGTTTCCCTTTGGACGATGTCTACGGACAGCACTGGAGTATCACGGGCTGCGCGATACCAGCCGCATCAACTTCAGATCAGGCCGTGTTTCTCCCGTGTCGCAACGTTTTTCTAGTGATCAAGGCCGCACTCTGGTGTCAGCTGCATGGAATACAGGAACTGGCACTCGCGACGCTGATTTCCAATCCATTTCCTGACGCCTCACTTCGATTCTTCGAGAAGTTTCAATCGGCGTTGCAAATCGCACTCTGCCAGGAGTTCCGAATCATAAGGCCATTTGGACAATATCATAAGCAACAGGTGATGGACCTGGGACGCAATTTGCCGCTGGAGCTCACCTTCTCATGTGTTTCGCCGATAGACGGCGAGCACTGCGGAGCCTGCAATAAGTGCGCGGAACGACAAGCGGCTTTTCGCATTGCTGGCATGCATGATCTCACAGCATACGCCACCAATTCGATTTGCGTCCATTGATCCGCCATCTCATTGAATGGCTTGGATCGTAATACCTGAAACTCGGCATCCGCGCACTTATGACTGTCGGAATCAATGGTCATGACGCTTCTGCGAGTCTTGTCATTTGTCATTGGGGCGAAACGACATTTCACAATTGACCAATGATAAGTAATAACTGACCACTTCCTGAGTCAACATTTTACGAAAGCGATGTTTATGGCATCGGCTTCACCTGTAACACGGCGGACTTGCTGGGATTGAAGTTGGCATTTCCGACGTAGAACGCGGTGATCAGATGCTTGCCTCGCTTAAAGGCGGGAATGCTCAGAGCCGCCTGCCCAAATTCGTCCAACGTACTGGTTCCCAACACCTTCTTGCGATCCTTGAAAGTCACGGTTTCAGATGGTGTTCCGGCGCCCGGCGAATTGGCGCTGACTGTCGCTTGAAATGTCACCATTCCAGAACCTGGCGGACTTGCTACGATTGCCAATGTCGTGTTCGTGTCGTCCTTATTGACCGTTTGCAGCAGATGTGGGCTGGTGCTGATACCAACATCCGCACTGAAAACAACGTGCATCGCATGTGCGCCGGCTTCCAATGTTTCAGTCGAGAAACTGGCACTCCCGCCGGTCAAAGCGACGGTGCCAAGTGTCGTTGTCCCATCCAGAAAAGTTGCTGTTCCGCTGGGTGTTCCAAATTCAGGCCCAACCGTCACCGTGAAAGTGACACTTTGACCGAATACCGAAGGGTCAACCGACGAGGTCAATGCCGGGCCGATGAAAGCCGGGTTCCAGATATCAGTGATCGGAGCTTTGCTAGCGCTCGCGCCCGCATAAGTCAGGCCGTAGGCGTCTTCCAGGGTTCGCAACACATTGAAGTGATTGATGGTCTCGCTGTACTGGCCCGGTATCACCATCGGACCAACGAACAGTGTCGCGATGTGGTTGACTCGCGTGAAATCGTCCTCATCCCAGGTCACGACCAACAGACTGTTATTGGTCTTGGCCCATTGGACGTACGCATCCAGGTGGGTCTGAAGCCATGCGTCCCCCTGATGGACCGAACCATCGTGCATGTCGTTGACCAGGTTTGGGACAACAATCGAGACCGTTGGGAGTTGGTTGAAGTCCGACGGGAAATCCGTGAATGGAAGGTTATCTTGTGCCGGAACATCGGTAAAATTGACCCAGGGATTGTGTTTACGGACGTAATTCTGACTCGATTTCCCCGTGAAACCCGGTTCCGGAAGATCTTCGG
>JAQGHT010000110.1 GCA_028291565.1 Planctomycetaceae bacterium
CAGTCACAATGCACGCCGCGGAGAAACGTGCCCATTTTAGTCCGCTTCGACGAGGCTCACCATGATCCGTTCGCAACTGGAAGGCATCGCAAAACTTTATCCTCCCGCATCGGATGATGCGATTCGAGCGGCGGAAGCGGAGCTCGGCTTTTCGTTACCCGCTGCCTACGCAGAACTGCTGCGCTGCTCAGATGGGTTGGAGCCATATACGGAAGGGTGTGCGATCTGTCTATTTCCGGCGGATGAACTTGCGAAAATGAATCGAACGTACGAAGTTCAAGACTTCTTGCCCTCCATGCTGTTTATTGGTTTGGATGGCGGCGGCCGCGGGATTTTTCTACCACACGCCGAGAATCCAAGTCCGGTCTATGAAACGGGGATGGGGGCTCTGTTCACAGATCACCTCCGCAAAATCGCACCTGACCTCCAATCCTGGATCGACAGTGGATTCGATATGCAGGATCCGCCTGAGGTTGAGTATCCAGAGAAAATTGACATCTATCTGGCCAAGGTGCCAGCTGGCGGACTCAAGACTTTACTTCGCTTCAGGCAAGAGCTGAATCTCTCGATTCCGATCGCCGAGTTGCGGAGCGTCCTCGCCGACGTTCCATTCCGGTTGCTCCAAAAAGTTCCTTACTATCCGTTTTCAGTGAAGTGCAAAAAACTGAATGTTGGCGACCCGTGTCTTGAGTTTCACGAATCGGAATGAGCCTCATTCATCACTATCAAACGGCTCCAATTCGTCCCCGAGTTGAACCCGGCTTCGAGTTGGTAATGGGGCAGGGCGGAACGACAGTTTGCCCGGTTGTACTGGTTCGGTCGGCTTGTTTGTATTGGATTTTGGCGACGCTGGCCGCGTCAGTTCTTGAGTGAGCGGTGGCAGAGGCTTCACTCCCTCAATGATGACCTGGTAGGGTTTTGTCGTTAAGTGCGGCGGAGTTCCCGAGTTGGCCGGCGCGCGTTTCTGCTCGACGAGCAGTTTTTGATTCGCGGGGTCCGCTGGAATGGAACGATCCCACAGTGCCACCTTTGTTTGACCGAACTCGGCATCAGTCAACACGAAACTCGTTCGGGGGCGGGATTGCGCGAGTCGGGGGAAAAGGTCACGAATTTCCGAGGCTCGACCCGTTTGATGTTCGACGTGATCGGACATTTCCTGTGACCAGGCCTGCGGTTTCAAATGCAATTTGACGGGCTGGCCTTCGGCATAGGTGATTTCCAATACGACCTGTGGTTCACCAGTCGCGGAATACTGCACCAGACCTTCGGATTTGAACGACAGCTGTGTTTGTCCTCGGGACGAGATGCCACGTGAATCGGGGCGTTCCGGCGATTGGCCAATAATCACGGCCTGTGCTCGATCCAGACCCCATACAGGTGCCGCCATACAGACCATTTGAGAATGGCCAAATGATGACCGCTCGTAAATGTAAAGCGACGTGACGAGCTGCCGCATGGCTCCGGCCGGCATTTTGCGAGCACCGAGCTTGGCCGCCGAGAGGATTAATGACAAGGCCGGAAGGTCCGCCACGACAGCAGGGTCGTTTAGCGCCGTGACCAGCTTTTGCTCGTCTCCATTCTGGATGTATAGCGAAAGCAGACTGGCCAGACTCTGGGGGCGTTCCAGATCGACGTCCACATTCCGCAGGATCGACTCTTCGGCTTCCTCCATCCGCCCGTTCTGCTGCAGAATTCGAGCGCATACCAGATTTACTTGCCACGCCCCCGTCGCGTATCGCAGGGCCCTTTGCGCCGATTGTATCGCATCGGGGTGTTTCAAGTGTGATTGGATCATTGCGAGGTTGGCGAGGCCGGACGCCAGCATGTCATCGGTTCGAAAGTGTCCGTCTCCCAGCGCAACCAGCTTGCGGTAAGTCTCGCTCGCAGCCACCCACATGCCCTGTGCCTGTTGGGTCCGTCCAAGATGATAGTAGTAGGGTGGATAGCAGATCATGACCGGTTCCATCCGTTTGAGGATCCGCAGCCGGACCGTCGGATCAGGCTCGGTCAAGGCCGCTTCCAACTCGTCGAGATTGTTGTCGCGAATCAACCATTCATCGGGGATTTGCTTCTTTTTTGCCAGATCCCAAAACGTATTGAGAAACCTGTTCGTCTTATCGCTGACCTCGAGCAGTCTCGCTTTTTCGACCTTCCAGATTTCAATGTCGCGGGTTTGCCCCGTCGCACGATAATCCCACCAGCTGTTCGCGCCCGTGCGCACCGCATTAACGTACTGCGCCGTAGTGACTTCGGCACCCAAGACGAACGCATTCGACAACACCTGCCGACGAACCTGAAGTTTGTAAACATCCTGCAGGACTTTGCGCTCTTTTTCCGCGATTCGTTCCTTGCTGACTTCATCCAGCACCGCGGTATAAAGGGATACGACTTCCTGATCGGCAATCTCCCGCAGATTGAGGTTGTTGAGGATGTGTTGTTGTTCTTCAAACCAGACACGGCGTGAAGGATTCTGTCGCAAACGATGAAATGACGCGCGGCAGTAATTCAGCGCCACAGCCGTC
>JAQGHT010000112.1 GCA_028291565.1 Planctomycetaceae bacterium
GGCTCTGTGGGATTTCTATCCAATGCCCGTTCCATGTCAGCTGCCGCAAGCTTCAAATCTCCCGTGGCTTGATGGGCCAGACTGCGATACAAATAACTCCAGGCGAACCCAGGCCGTTGAGCGACACATGCGGTCAGAGCCACCTTGGCTTCAGCGGGACGCTGCAGATTCAGAAAGCAGATGGATTGCAAGAGTCGTGCCATGAAGTGCTCGGGATTGGAATCCAGCACCTGTTCGAATTCATTCAATGCCAATCGGAATTCTCGCTGCCGTAAATGGTAGATGCCATTCAGAAACAAAGCCGCATCTTTGGCGGGCGGGAATTGTGCCGCTCTCTCTCGCGCCTGAAGCTCATCTGCCGATCGGCCGAGCCGTTGCAAATAAGCAGCACGACGCTCGTGAAATAAACGAGACGAGAATTCATGTTGCGAATCGAGAAGTTGCAAAGCCTGAGTGGGGCCGGATTTCTGTGCCACAAGGTCTGCTTCTACAAGTATCAATTGCTCTCGTTCCGTTTGCCAGGCGGGATCATCGGGCAGCGTAAATTCTAAGGCGTCGTGAATCGCTTCACGTGCGGCAGGAACCGCATCAGAAGGTTGTAGTCCGACCAGCAGCAGACTTTGCAGCAAGGCTTCGTCGCGCCGCTGATCGTATTCGCGAGGCGGGATTCGTTGTTTCCAAAGTTGTTTATTCACCGCGTTGCGGCTGTGGTCGAACCAACCGGCAACTCCTGGCCGGTGGTCCGAGAGTGCGGATTCGGCCTGGACTGTCATCCAAGCTGAGCGAAATCGCTCATACGCCAGGTCGGTTTCATCCCGCTCCAGGGCTTGCCGGCCTTCAATCAACAGGTCGGCGACCTGATTTCGCAACTTGCCAATCCGCTGTTGTTCCAATCGAGTGGTCACAAACGCGGCACTCACACCGCCGAACGTCAGCAGGACACCAACCCCGATCAGCGCCGCGTGAGCCGGACGCCGCCGACACCATTTCCAGGCGCGTTCCCAAGTGGGCGTTGGCCGGGCTTGAATCGGTTCCCCCTTGAGGAATCGGCGCAGGTCGTCCGCCAGGGCATCCGCACTCGCATACCGTCGACTTGGTTCCTTTTGCAGGCAGTGGAGGCAGATCGTATCCAGATCTCGCGGAATCGAAGGCTCTAATCGGCGTGGAGAAAGTGGCTCATCGAAGCGGATCTTCTGAAGTGTGTCAACGACGCTGGATGCCACGAATGGTGCCTGGCCGGTCAGGCATTCATAGAGCAACGTGCCTAACGCGTAAACGTCAGTGAGTGGACCGATTTGATCCTGTTGCCCTGCCGCCTGCTCGGGCGCCATGTAACGTGGCGTTCCGATGGGTTCACCAGTGCGCGTGGCGTCGCGTGGCAATTCGGCTTCGTTCAACAGCACTTTGGCGAGGCCGAAGTCCGTGACCTTCGGGGTCCCGTCTTTAGCAAAGAGCACATTGGCTGGTTTCAAGTCCCGGTGGATGACCTGTTGAGTGTGAGCGTGGTGCACCGCTCGGGCCAGCGTTTCGATGAATTCCGCAGCAGCCCGCGGAGTGTAGGAAAACTGCTGGAGCTTCTGTGCCAGAGTCCCTTGCTCCGCCAGTTCCAAGGCCAGAAATGGCAATCCACCGCTTTGACCAATCTCAAAAATCTGGATGATATTCGGATGGGTCAACCGGGCAATGGCTTCGGCTTCGGTCTGGAATCGCAGAATTTCGCGTGACGTTGGCAGCCGGCCGGGCTGGAACATCTTCAACGCGACATCACGATTGAGCCGACGGTGACGGGCCTTATAGACCACCGCCATTCCGCCTTGTCCGATCGGCCGGTCAATTTCGTAGTCGCTGAGTGAAAGTTTGGGCTCGCGAGCCCGAACGCGCGTCTCGGGCCAAGAGTCTTCAGAGCCGTTGTTTCCAGTTTCAAGTGCCGGTTCCTGGTGATCCGCCAACAATTGATCGTTGAGCAGCCGGTGGATTTCGAAATGCAGCTTGAGATCTTCCTCCAGGTGCGGATAACGCTCAAGGTATCCGTCGAGACTCGGATTCTCGCCGAGCTCTTCCAGAATCACGACCTCGTTATAAACCAGATCGAGTTCCACTTCACGTGGGTCTGGGAACGAGGTTCCTTGCATCAAGTCTTCAATAGAAATCCGCTTGCCTTGCGTCCACAAGTGGCGTTGCCGGTCGAGGAGTGTATCCACAAGGCTGTGCGCTTCGCTGAGAACCGACGGATTAGTCGCTGTCGGCACGTGGCGGATGCAGTCAGCATCCCCGCTGACTCTCACGTCGTCAGCCGCGACAGTTACTTTTTCGCCAGTACTAAGCATTTGAAGTATCACCCAGTCCTAGATCTTGGAGCGTGCGGTCCAACGCACGGGTCAGTTTCTTTCGCAGAGCCACATCGGTTCCGCCCAGTTCATCCGCCAATTCCTGCCACGTCCGGCCCAGTGACCGCTGTTCCGCCAGATAGCGCTCTTGCGTGTCGAGCCGGCTGCAGACCTTTTCCAAGATCTCTTTCGCCGAAGCTTGTTCGCTGGGATCCGAAGCCCGATCAGCAACCAGCATCGATCGATCATCCATCACCGTTTGACGACGGATATCGCGCCGCTGCGCCTGCATGTGATTGACTTGATTGGCCAATTTGTTGCGGGTGATCGCAGTTAACAAATGAATCAACTGTTGAGGAGAATCGAGCTCATATTGCCCCAATGCGGTCCGGACAAAAAAACTGGCCATGACCGATTGGCAGACATCCATGGAGTCCAATACTTGACGCATCCGCGCATCCCGCAAATGAATGCGAACCACCCGCCGGATGGCACTTTCATAGCGCGTTGCAAGTTCCCGAGCCGCATCTTCATCTCGGTTACGTACCCGTTGAATTAAGTCGCGAAACTGATCACCTTCACGCAATTCCAAGCTCCTTGAACGAAGTTGGCCCGAACGCGTGATTGTATCAGATTCCAGAGTGTCTTACAGACCTTTCATAATTGGGAATTCATGATTCAATTGCTCGAACATCAGTATCTCTTGATTTGTGTTCGGACTCGTTTCTGACGAATCCGGACTGGCTAACTCGTCTTTGTTGTCTGCAAGCGAATCCGTTCAATTGATTAATCAAGATCCGCAGGACGAGCGGACAAGAAATTGTTCTGGCTACGGTTATTTCGCGAGTTTCCCGGAAAATGGCGGGTTTGCTGGACGAAATCCGGAAGCGACATCGAGTATTTGACACGATTCGCAATCTCCACTCCGTGCGCGAGTGGTCTCGACATCAGCTGTTGCTGGACTTATTAACTCTTCCCCCTTGCTGGAGAGATCGTCCAGCCCTGCCGATTGGTCAATTTCAGATTCAGGTCGTTCTCGGGCGCCTCGCCAGTCGCTTCGCTTCTGGCTCGCTTTGCACGACACGGCGTGTCGTACCACATTGGAAAGCTGGACGATCTCCAGGGGGCGTCGACAAATCTCAAGTATTTCAACCCTTTTTCGCCAATATCGTACATGTAAAAGCACTGCATATTAATAGTCAAGTTCTGAATGCCGTCACTGTAATATCGCGAATTCTGATGGAACGCGGCTCACTTCGTGTCCTCTGTCGACGCGGTTCCTGATGAATAGGGTAGGGACAGCAATTCTGCCGTCAGTCAATCCTGGCGATGCAATGCGTTCCCGAAGGTGATCCGTCTACGGATGTTACATCATCAATGAGAAATCGGGGGCCTATGTTCTCCGGTTCATGGGCCATTTCACAAAAGGACAGAGTTAAGATGTTTTTCGACTGGTTGCGCACCCTGATTCAGAATTCCCCATACCGCACTCGTCAGCTCCATAGCTCAAAGCGACGGTCTGCTGTAAGGCATCTGGCGGCAGTGACTTGCGTAGAAATGCTGGAGTCCCGGCAACTGTTGACAATGTTGGCCGCAACAACTATTGCGACTGGAACTACCGCCAACGATGTTCAAACCGCCGATTTCAATGGCGATGGTAAACCCGATCTCGTGGCCCTGAGTGGTACGACGGCGACGGTCAATGTGCAGCTCGGAAATGGCGACGGAACATTTCAAGCCCCGGTCAGCTCTTCCACGGGTGGTTATTCACTCGGAATGAACATCGCTGACTATAACAAAGACGGTAAACTGGATATTGCGACGAACAATGGTGCCTCGATCGATATCCTGTTCGGCAATGGCGATGGTTCATTTCAGCTGCCCGCGATTTATGGCGTCGGCGCGTATGCGAATGACATCAAATCAGGTGACTTCAATAACGACGGGTCGATCGACATCGTGACGGCCAGCGGCGGTTACGGCGGTACCTCGCAACTCTTGTTGAACACCGGGACAGGCACTTTCCAGCCGCCCAAAAACATCGCCATCAGCGCCCTGGGGCAGCGTGTCGAAGTGGGTGATATCAACAACGACGGGAACCTCGACCTTGTGGAATCCGGCATCTACTCGGTCGGGATCTATATGGGCAAAGGTGACGGCACGTTTACCAATACCGGCAGCATCAGTTCATCCTACATGGCTGCTCCGGTCCTCGCCGATTTCAACAAGGACGGAAAGCTTGATTTCGCATCATCCAAGGGCACGCAGCTGAATGTTTATACCGGCAATGGTGCCGGCGGTTTCCTGGCTCCCACCAGCTATCCGATCTCCGGTAGCACCAGCATCGACGTCGCCGATCTCAATGGTGATGGTAATACCGACATTATCAGCAACATTGGGCAAGTGGCGTTCGGCCGGGGTGATGGAACATTTTATGACCCGGCAAACTATACAATGCCTGGTATTCGATTGGCCGTCGCCGACTTCAATGGTGATGGTGGGCAGGATGTCGTCTCAACAACTGGAATCAGTTCTGCCGGCCTGAGTGTGGCTCTGAATGCGAAAAACGATGCAACCGTCCTGGCCGGTGCAGTTGCGTTGCAGATTACGACCCCCAGTGTGGTAACCGCGGGTGTACCGTTCGATGTTAAAGTGACCGTTGTCGACGCCAATGGCAATGCCGTGCCAGGCTTCACGGGAATTGTTGGCGTGAGCGGATTGACGGGCACTCAAGCGGTGTCGTACACCTTCACCGCTGCGGACGCAGGACAGCGGACGATCACTACGGCCACGACATTATTCTCCGCGGGCCAGCAAACCGTGACTGTCACCTCGCCGTTCTTGCCGACCGTGAACTCCAATGTCACCGTTACGCCGGCGATCACCACAAGATTCTCAGTCACCAGTCAAGCATCCACGATCGCCGGTCAACCAGCGACCGTCACTGTGACAGCCACCGACTCATTTGGGAATCCGACACAAGGCTATTTTGGGACGATCCACTTCTCCAGCAGCGATGTTCAGGCGGGCTTGCCGGCCGATTACACTTTCAACGCCGCCGATGCGGGAACACACACTTTCGCGGTCAATTTGAAAACGGCCGGATGGCAAACCGTGCAGGCCACCGACACCCTTGTCTCGGCCCTGTCGGGGTCGTCAACATACGTAAACGTGTCGCCGGCCGCCGCGACGTCGCTCCGTCTGTCAGGTGGTGGTGGGTTTGTGGGTTCCGCGAATCCGGTGTCGGTCACTGCCCAGGACGCGTTTGGTAACCTCGCGACCAGCTATCAGGGCACCGTGCATCTGGCAAGCTCTGATGCGAACACCACAGTTTCTGGCGACATCACTCTGTTCAACGGAGCCGGCTACTTCACCGCGACCTCAACCACGCTCGGAGCACATACGCTCACAGCCACCGATACGGCCGACGGCACGATGCTGGGCAGCGAAACGATTGTCACGACTCCGGGTTGGGCTGTGCGATTCACCGCAACTCCACTGGCCGCCACCGTCGCCGGACAATCTCAGGGAACAACGGTCACGGCTTATGATGCCTATGGAAATGTCTCGACCGTGTATACAGGAACGGTTGCAGTCTATGGCACAGATCCGCAGGCTACTGCTTATTACACATTTACAGCGGCTGACGCCGGCGTTCACACAATTCCGGTCGTTCTAAAGACTGCTGGAACACAGACGGTCATGATCCAAGATTTGTACACTCCCCTGGTGTTTGCGACGCAAACCGGAATCCAGGTGACGGCCGCCGCCGCCACTTCAATGTCGACCACGACTTTGACTGGAACCACGGCCGGCGTGGCCCAGTCGTTCACGGTCGCCCTCAAGGATGCATATGGCAACCTGGCCACGGGTTACCGCGGAACCGTGACCTTCAGCAGCAGTGATACTCAGGCTGCACTTCCGGCAGCCTACACGTTCACCGCAGCTGATGGAGGAACACATACGTTCGCCATGACATTCAAGACGTCTGGCGGGCAGACCTTCACCGCCACAGACGCCGCGAATCCGGCCTTTACGAACTTCCAGAAGGACATTCCGATTACCGCAGGCGTAGCGGTGGCGCTCAGTGCTCGTGCCTCGTCCAACGTGACGGCGGGAACGGCCTTCAGTCTAGCGGTTTCGGCTGTTGATGCATTTGGCAATCCGGTACCTGGCTATCGGGGTACGATTCACTTTACTGGCCCCTCCGGGACCGGCAACTTGTTGCCAGCCGACTACACGTTCACCGCAGCGGATAATGGAGTCCATGTCTTTTCGGTGACACTGGCGTCGACGGGGACTCAGACGATTGGGTTCGCGGACAAAACGACGGGTTCAATCAAGGGCAGCACGAGTGTGAAAGTTGTTGCCGCATCCACTTCGGGTGGTGGCGGAACCGCGACAGGTGGCGGAACCGCAACAGGCGGCGGCGGTGGCGGTGGCAAGAAGGTCGTGGTTTAATTTTTAGGGACTGCAATCTGGTCATGATCGCACCCGTAAGGAACGCGTCGCACTTGCTACGCACCTTACGGGTGTCTTCTTTTCATAATCGTTCAAGTTCTTTTCCATTTTGTGTCCGCTCGTCAACTCGATCCTGATGAATAGGGTGGGTAGCGGAATCAAAGGCACCATTTCCGGAGTCAAAGCCGGAATACAGTTCCAAGTCGGGATTGAGTTTCCGCCCCGATCGTGGC
>JAQGHT010000159.1 GCA_028291565.1 Planctomycetaceae bacterium
GTTTCAGCGGTATGGAAAGAGCGGAATCGAAGTCAGTGATCTATTTCCCAAAATCGGCGAATGTATCGACGACATCTGCGTCATTCGCTCCATGAACGGCGGCGATCAGGTCTCGCACGGACCAGCATTGCTCAACATCAATACGGGCAGCGGTGTCTTTGCGCGACCGAGTCTAGGGGCCTGGACACTCTATGGCCTGGGAACGGAAAATCAGAACTTACCGGGCTTCATCAGTCTCAGCCCTTCGTTGTATCACGGCGGGACTCAGAATTTCGGCGCTGCATTTCTCCCAGCCAGTTTTCAGGGGACTCGGATTGGCGACGGCAGCACGAATTTCAAAGAGGCGAAACTTTCCAATCTTGTGCGAGGCGACGATCAGGCCCTGCAGCGTTTGCAGCTGGACCTGCTGCGGCAGCGCAACCGTCAACATCTTGAGCAGGTCGGTGCGGACCCGCGTCTTGAAGCTCGGATCGCCGCGTTCGAAATGAGCTTCCGGATGCAGGCGGAAGCTCCAGCGGTCATGGATCTCAGCCGAGAATCCGCGACCACTCACGCACAATATGGCATCGGCACCGAACCCACCGACGAGTACGCCCGGCAATGCCTGCTGGCCCGGCGATGTCTGGAAGCCGGCGTCCGATTCGTGCAGGTCAACTTCAGCTATCCCCGCAATTATTGGGATGCACATGGTGACCTGCGAAACAATCACACGACGAACGCGAAGAAGGTCGATCAACCGATCGCCGCATTGCTGACGGATCTGAAATCACGCGGCCTGCTTGACGACACGCTGGTCGTTTTCGGAACCGAGTTCGGCCGCACACCGGCGGCTCAGGGGACTGACGGCCGCGATCATCATCCCCACGCCTTCAGCGTCTGGATGGCGGGGGGCGGCATCCGTGGAGGCATGGTTTATGGCCAAACCGACGAGTTTGGCTACTATGTCGCCGAAAACAAAGTCACCATGCCCGATTTCCATGCCACGATTCTGCACCTGCTCGGCCTCAATCATGAACTCCTGACCTATCGACACGCCGGCCGGGATTACCGTCTGACGGACGTGTCGGGTCAGGTTGTCCGACAGATCCTTGCCGCAGGCTGACCCTCGGCATCGCGTACTTAGGATGAGCGAAGCAATAACAGTCGGTATTTCAAGCCATGCGGCGATGTCGCGTGGCTGTAGGACGGACATTCCTGTCCGTCTGGCGCGACGTTGGACAGGGGATGGACGTCCTGCAGATGGTTCCGACACTTAGGATTTGCGCAGCAATAAGTGCCGTAGGATGGGCACTCTTGCCCGTCGATGACCTGAAAGGCCGTAGGCAACTTCCGACAGTTATTGATGCGCCGATCCTTATTGATTCGCCTGTCCTTCAGACGTACCGTGGCCATGAGTCACCGGACTACAAAGCCGTCCAGCCGCCATCGACCATCAGATTGAGTCCCGTGACATATTCCGCCGCATCCGAGGCCAAAAACACGACCGCTCCTTGAATGTCGTCATTGTCCAGCATGCGACCTACGGGCACGCGATGACAGTATTGGTCAACGAACGCCTGGGGTTGGCCGTTGAAATAACCTCCCGGGCTGATGCAATTTGCACGAACTCCGTGTTTGCCATAGTAACACGCGAGGTACCTTGTGAAGTTGATCATCCCCGCTTTGACAAAGGTGTAGCTGGGGGGCTGCAGCATTGTCGTGCCTTCGTAGATCGTGGGATCGTTGGATACGACACCATAAATACTGGAGATATTGATGATTGAGCCGCGTTTCTGCTGCACCATATCGGGCAGGAACTGCTGGCAGATCAGAAACAAGCCCGAGAAATCACCTGCTGCTGCGGTCATCCAAACGTCGGGATTTTGACTTTCCATTCCCCCCACGTGACCGTCGCGGGTGAGCGCGCTGTTGACCAAAATATCCAGCCGTCCGAAACGATCGATCACGTCGCGGTGCAGTTTTCGAATCGAGTCCGGATCGGACAGGTCAAACTGCATACCGTAAGCCTCGTGCCCGGCAGATCGCAATGATTCGGCGAACTCCTGGTTGGCCTCCAGCGAACGAGACGCGGTAATCACCGTCGCCCCCGCTTCGGCGAGGGACTGCGAAATGCTGCTGCCAAATAATGGTCCCGCGCCTGCCGTGACCAACGCAATACGCCCCTTGAGCGAGAATTTATCGAGAATGCCCACAATGAATGGCCTTTTGCAGAAGTGTTAAGGTTACGGTCTGTTCACAAGCGTTTACATGCCGCGAAATCGTAGGGGCTTGCAGAATAAACTTGTTGCATCCTGCCCGGAAGTCCGCGATTCGGCACCGCAAGAATCCGTCTTGGACCGGACAGAGTATAAAGACGAAATTATTCCTGTGCCACGTGACACAACACACAACTGGAGGTCAATGACTGCCGGTTGACATGATGCTTGTCCTTTCGGTAGGGCGTCAGTTCGCTGTGGCAGTGCCGGCAATCCAGGCCACGATCTTGAGTCGCCCGATGCACTTTCTCGAAATGCCAGTAGCCATCGCGAGGTTTTGAAAGCAACTTTGGAATGTCGTGACAGACGGCGCAACGCGATTCTTGCAGCGGGTCTTTAAGCGATGGCGTTTCGAGTTCCTTCAAGAGTGAACGCGCCGCGACCCTGCCCGTAATAATACATGGACCTAAGAAGGTTCCTTCCAATGCCGCTTTTCCGTTGATGCCGGCCAG
>JAQGHT010000212.1 GCA_028291565.1 Planctomycetaceae bacterium
ACGAATCAGAATTCTCGAAACGGTCCGATTCGCGGACAAGCCTTGGATGTCGTCCAATTCTCGAATCCGTGTTTCATCCGTGTGGATCCGTGGCTAAAAACTCTTCAAACTCAATTGGAATGAGGAAAGTCGCGGGGGATCGGCGAAAAGTCTCGATTTTTCTATAGGCGATGTCTCCCCGAGACTCGCAGTCGAAGATCCTTTCAAAAGCCGTCTTGGCAAACTCTTCGACCTGCCAGTTGTTTTGGTCGGTTCCTGGAGCGGATGCAAATCACAGGACGACTTTGACAGAACTTTGTATCCAATTGGATACAAAGTTGATTCCACGCCGATTGGATACAAACTCAATTCTCGCCAATTGGGTACAAAGTTGATCAACGAAAAATATCACTAATTCCACACGAACCTGTATCGAAAGTTCTGACATGCCAGCAAATGACGGCGATCCGCTGCGGGTTGTGTTTACGAATGGAGTGTTCGATCTGTTCCATATTGGACACCAACATCTGCTCTCGAGAGCGGCAGAAGGAGCTCGCCGCCTGGTTGTTGCCGTGAATTCGGATGGTTCGACGCAACGCCTGAAAGGTGACAGCCGCCCGGTTCAACTTTGTGCGACCCGAATCGAAAATGTCACGCGCTTTCTTGAATCATTAGATCTGCCGGCTGGCTTCCTGGTGCGGTCGTTCGAGGGCGACACCCCTGAAGAGATTATTCACGCTGTGCAGCCGGACGTCTTAATCAAAGGCAGCGACTCGCCAAGACCATTGGCGGGTGAGGAGTTTGTCCTGAGTCACGGAGGCTCGGTTCGCATCATCGAACGGCTTCCCGGCTACAGCACATCCGCAATCATTGAAGGGTCAATAACAGCATGATTCCCGAATTTGAATATCGAGCGATGGTCTTCTTCATCCTTTCCGGAATGGTCGCCTGGGCCGTTCTCGTCTGCAGTTCAATCTATGTCGTCGTGAGATACTAGCACATGCGCAAACTGATCCTCAACACGCAGCTCAGCCTGGGCGACATCGTCTGCTTCACGGCAGCCGTGCGCGAGCTGCACGCCCAATATCCCGGCCAATTCGTGACGGATGTCCGCACCCCATTCCCGCAGCTGTGGGAGCACAATCCGCATATCACACCGATTGCCGATGATGATCCCGATTCCGAATGGGTCGAGTGCCATTACGATCGCGATGCCTATGTCAGCGTCCACAAATCGAATCAGCATCCAATTCACCTGGTTGAAGCCTACTGCCAGGATCTGGCGAATCAATTGGGTCTGCCATCACTGCGTCCGCAAGAACTGCAGGGCCAGATTGTCCTCAGCCGAGACGAATACAGCTGGATGAGCCTGCCGCACGAGCGGTTCAACGTGCAGCGGTACTGGATCATCGTCTGCGGAGGCAAAACGGACGCCACTACGAAATGGTGGGTTCCCGAATACGCGCAACAGGTCGTGAATTATTTCCGAGGCCGCATTCAATTCGTGCAGGTCGGGCAGCTCGGGGACGGTCACTGGCACGCGGACCTGCAGGGCGTGATCGACATCCGCGGCCAGACGGACGTCCGCCAGTTAATCCGCCTGGTTCACTCAGCGGCGGGCGTCCTGTGCGGCATCACCAGCCTGGTCCATCTGGCGGCAGCCGTTCCGTTACCAACCTGGCAAAAGCGGCCACGCCCCTGCATCGTCACAGCCGGCGGCCGCGAGCCCCGAACCTGGTACAGCTACCAATCGCACCGCATCCTGGAAACAGTCGGCAGCCTGCCCTGTTGCCGAGACGGCGGCTGCTGGCACAGCTACACAGTCAGTCTCGGCGGCAAGAACGAGCGACTCTGTGAACGAGTCATTAACGGCCACCCCAAGTGTATGCAACTGGTGCGGCCAGAAGCGGTGATCCTGGAAATTGAAAAGTACTTGGAAAGCGAAGCCGTCGAATAAATCCGTAGGATGGACCTCTGGTCCGTCGCCTTCTGGCTAAAGCAAAGGAAAGCAGAATGGACAGCAAAACAATTAGAATCGGCTTCCACACTCACGGTCTGGGTGACGTAGTCCATTGCTGCCACGCCATGCGGCTGTATCTGGCCCGTGGTTACGACGTTCAAGTTCAGGTCGAACCGAACAAACGCTGGGTCTGGCAAGCCGCCGGCATCCCGATCTATGAGGGGCCCGACCAACTGCCGATTCACCCATACCGTTATCCCGACATGAACAAGTTCTTGGATGTCTCGACCGAAGATCATCTGTATTCGAAGATCGCACATCTGTTTGAAATTGAGGAACTGCCAAAACTAGGCACGAAAGAGCAAGTCTGGCGAATGATCTGCGAAGAAAAGATCAACGCATCGTCCGCAATCTCACCGCAAGCCCGGGCCGACATTGCCGAGTTCCTCCAGGGGCTGCCCAAGCCGACCATTCTCCTGCATTCCAAAGGCACCAACTGGCAGGCGGAAAAAAGCATCCCCGATGGCACAGCGTTTCAACTAATCTGTGACCTGGTCAAGTCCTTCAACGGCTCTGTCGTCACGCTGGACTGGGACGGCCGCGCTCCGACACTCGGACATCCTCGAGTGCGATCGATTTTCCCGCATTGGGACCATTTGTCGCTGGAGCACTTCGGTGCCCTCTGTGAGCAAGCGGATCTGATGCTTGGTGTCGACTCCGGCCCGTTCCACTTCGCCGGCTGGTTCGACATCCCGACGCTGTTCGTGGCTCGTGACATCCCGCCCGTTCGCTGTTGTCTACCGTCGCCCAATGCGACTTATCTGGTGTCGAAGAAAGATCACGAGCAATGGACGGTACGTGGGCCCGCGTGGAAGTTCGCCGAGTTCTCCGGAGAAGAAGCGACCGTTCGCGATATTCTGCTGACCGCATTGCAAATTATCGCCTGCCCTGAAAAGAAGACACCGGCCATGACGACTCTGATTCCGGAACTCATTCCCGGAATGTACACATATCATCGTGTCGGCCATGACGAACGGCCAATGGACCTGTTGGCGGACGGCAAGATTGGAATCGGGGCTGCTGGGTGCGAGCGAGTTTGGGCGATCGAAGAAACCCCTGTTGGTCCCGTGCTGACGATCTACGGCGATCACGGCGGCCCAACGTGCC
>JAQGHT010000227.1 GCA_028291565.1 Planctomycetaceae bacterium
AGGGGACGAACAATGTCTACAACATGACTGTAACTGCAACCGCCGACTTCACCCCGACTCTGTCAACAGCTCAGGATTTGACGATCACCGTCACACCTGTGAATGACAACACGCCTGTGTTCATCAATGCTTCGCCAACGTTTTCGCTTCCAGAGAATTCCGCCGTGGGAACCACAGTCGGAACGGTCTCTGCAACGGACGCCGACTTGCCGGCCCAAACGTTGACCTATTCCATCGTCAGTGGAAATGCGAGCGGCGCCTTCGCGATTGATCCGAATACAGGAGTAATCACAGTGGCCAATTCGGCTCCGTTGAGCTCCGGGGTGTTCACTTTGGACATACGGGTCGTAGACAGTGTCAGTCCGTCGCGAACGGCGGATGCGATCGTAGTCGTGAATCTCACCCATGTTGCGCAAGGGCCATTCATCATGATTCCGCATGCCAACGGCATCTTCCATATGGGCCGACTTCCCGCGTTTGTCTCACCCGATTCGACCTTCACGTATGGCGACGTAGCCAATCCGGACTACTCTCACGCGAAACTGACCGCATCAATCGTCACCAACCGAGACACCGCAGATCATCTCAGTATCGTCACCAAAGGACCGGGTACCGATCTGATCGCGATTAAGGGAAACAAGGTCTACTTCAGCGGGAAACAGATCGGCACATTTGCAGGTGGTCAAGGAAACAAGCATCCCGACCTGGTCATCACATTCAACAGTCATGCCACCACGGCCGCGGTGGATAGCCTGATGCGCCGCTTGAACTTCCACGTCCAGACTCACGTGGGAGTTACACGTACCGTTGACTTGCAGGTGACGAACATCGGCGGAGTCGACAGCAACCTGGCGACCCGGGCAATCGCAGTGGTCGATATCCGGTAATTCAGCGAGCAAGCTGAAACCCAAAGAGCGTCGGCCTGCGTACATCGAAACACGCGTTCTGAACAGATGTCAAAATGAGACCCAAGGTCTCATTTGTCGACAGAACATCGGCACAAAACGACCTGTTGGTTGCATTCTGAAACTCGACCCGATACAACAACCCAAGTTTGGAGTGTGACGGAGTACCTTCTAATCCTTGCGGGTGACTAAATAATGCGCAACTCGGCCTTGGCCGATGGGCGAATTAGTAAATAAGCCGACGCGGTGGGATACCTCAGGTATTCTGCGGCGCCGGCTTTTTTTGCGATTCGAAAGTAGCAAGTGTCTACCTGCGAATGGCTCGCCAGGTGGCTTGGGACCTTTACAGATGGAGTTGTTCACGATGCGTCATTTCATGTCGAGTTTCCGGAGTTTGTTTTCCACCAACGGCAATGCATCGCCCCGGGTCTGTTTCAAGAACGCATCGCGACTCGTCGCGATCGTCGGCCTTCTGGCAATCACGCCCGCGTTTGCTCAAGAGCCCACGAAGAAGCCGGTCAAGCCGGTCCCGACAAAGAAAGTCGTCGTCGCCGTGGAGGCCCACGCAGACGCCCATGCCGAGGCCCCGGTTCTACCCGAATGTCTGCTGAAGCTGAAACTCGACGCCCCGCAGCAAGAGCAAATCACGGCGATCACTCAAAAATATGACCAGTCGATCGCCCAGGTCTGGAAGCAATTTGGCGAACGCTACATGCAGACGATCAAGCTCGAATCGTCGATGCTGGCGGCCATTGAAGACAACCTGACGGACGAGCAACGTGAGCAAGTCCGGGAAGAACGTAAGAACACGGCCCATTCTGAAAAGGCTCACGCCAAGCATGGCAAACATCAAGGCGCCGCGGAAAAGGAAATCGCCGCCGCAGGCGTGACTTTGACACATGAGCAAGAAGCCGCCGCCGGAAAAGTGCATCAGAAATATCGCGACCAGTTGCACTCCATGAACCATGAGATTCACGGTCTGCACGCCCGCTTGATTTCGTTGGAAGCCCACAAATTGGCCGAGATCGAAAAAGTCCTCACGAAGGACCAACTCGCCCAACTGCGGCTGGATCGCCAGGCTGCTCCAGCCGCAGCGAAAGCAGGCGCTGAAGACCACGCCGATCAGCCCGCCAAAAAACCCGAATAAAAGGCTGCCGAACGGGCGAGCGGTGGGTGTCAGCCCACTGGTTATTCGGTATTTTGTCAGCGTCCAAGACTTCCCGACCAGGACGACTAACAGGCGCTGCATGGAGCGGATCCGATCCATTTCATACTGAACTGCGATGCATTCCTAAAGGATATCTCATGAAACGATTACTTTGCCTGACGGTGCTCGCCGTCGGCCTGCTCGTCACGGCGGTCGCGCCGACTTCGGCCCACGCTCAGCTGGTGATTGGACGGGGTGGAGTCCAATACTACGGGCACGGCCAGGGCTATTATGGCGGGTACGGCGGAGGCTACGGTGGCGGATATGGCGGCGGATATGGTTACGGTGCCCACGTCTATCCAGGCTACGGACACGGCCCGTACATCAATGGCGGCTATGTCGGGCCGGGATACTATGGACAGCCCTATGTCCCCGTCTACAGACCTTACGGATTTGGTGTTTACCCCACTTACAGATATGGTTGGTAATTCCTGGAAGTCTGTTCTTCACAGGGATTTTGGCCCAGTTGGGCCGTCTTATAGGTCACTCAGTAGGAGTCTTTGCAATGTCCAAGAAACTCGTCTCTCTGGCAATGGTCGTCGCTGCGTTCACCGTGATTTTCGGAGCGTCAGCTGCCGAAGCCAGAAACAACTGCCGGAATCACTGCCGTAACCACGGCTGCCGTCAGAACAATTGTGGTCATCACCACTGTGGCTACAACACCGGTTGTGCCACGGGCTGCGCTACCGGCGCCTGCAGCCGATAGTCAGTCGATACAGTCACGTGTACACTTCCCGCACTCACACTATAATCCATTGTGAACTGCGGGTTGCGTACGCCGTTTTTTTCTCCTGAGCGGTCTTCCGCACTTCTCTGCAACCGCCACTCGCGTCTCCCTTTTGTGTTGAGACACGCCGCGCAGTTCACATTTCGAACACTGCGGAATTTCGCGTCCAGACAAACCCGAAACACTCGTCTTGAAGTTGCGTCGTTCTGAGCTGTCTCGTCAATTCAATATGATGAACGCTATCGCCTTACGTCGTGAAGGATTTTAGCGTGGCGAATTCCGCGTTGCTGAAATTGTGAGATTTCGGGCGGAACACATCGATCGGCCCGAATTCTCACGAATTCAGCTACGAGAATCCTTCACGGCGTCAGCTATCGCCCATTCGATTCAATGCCCGCCCTCCGTACGCCTGTTCTGCCCCCGGGTGTATGTAACAGATATCCGCCGTTGATTGACTGTCGACCACTCGACCGCGCCGGACTGGCTGAGATCAATGCTGCCTGGCAGGTCGCCGCCTGAAGAAAAAGTAATGCAGACTGCGAGACACTAATCTCCGCCAATCACCGCTCATTCAGATCAAAATGGGTGCACGCTCATGACGATCCGGCCAAGATTGGAACGCTTCGAATACGATGGAACGTCTGATTCACTCAACTCGATGCTGTGATCGATCACCGACCAAAAGTCGGAATGCCGGTGGATGGTGCTGACTCATTTGCAGCGTTTGTCTTGCCTAACGCGGCCTTCAGGGCCTTGTTCCTACCTTAACGAAACTCAAGTTGTGATCTGTGACACTTCCGCCCTGGTGAGCGAATTCACCCGCCGCGGCAGGAAAATACCTCAAGAGAATAACCACAATTTCAGATGTTACGCCTCGAAATCCCTAGTCGACCGACTCTTGGTGAAATTGCGGCGGAACGGCACTTGACTTGCTTTGACCTGTCGCCAGTGTTGGTTTTAACCGATGCAGTCGTGACCTCACGGATCGAGCGCAGCGACTTCGCGCAGGGTGATTTTGCGCTCAGAATCGCCTGTTCAAAATCTTTGAAAGACGACCGTCATGTTAATCAACCTCGGCCTCAAAACGCTCGCGCGCTGCCTCGCGGCAAACTGGTTCGGTCTCGTCAGTCAAAAACGGCGTACCGCCAAACGAGACGGCTTGCGACTGGCTGTTGAGGGTTTAGAATCACGCCGGCTGTTGACGCAATATACGGTCACAACAGCCCTCGACGATACCACAAACCAATCGGTTTTGAGCCTCCGGGACGCGATCAATGACGCGAATGCCAACTCCGGAGCAGATACCATTGTCTTTGCCCCGGGACTGAGCGGCCAAAGGCTCCTGCTGACGCAAGGCACACTGCTGATTACGGACCCGGTGACGATTACCGGTCTCGGGGCGACAAATACAGTCATTGACGCACAGTTAAATTCTCGCGTGTTCGAACTGTCAAATAGTGCTGGTGACGTGACTTTTGACAGCTTGACCATTACGGCCGGAAAGACGACGCTCAATAGTGCCCGGGGCGCAGGAATTTATTCGCAATCACTTGGTACGGTCACGCTGACGAACAGCACGGTCACGGCCAACACGACAATAGGAGCCTTCGCCCAGGGCGCGGGAATCTTCTCGTTCGCTGGACCTGTGAATCTATTTGATAGCACCGTTTCTCTGAACACCACAACGGGCGGTACCGCGCCCGGTGGAGGCATCGCGACAAACACTGGCTCCATTACGTTAGTTAACAGCACGATCTCAGGCAACGTCACTCGCGGCGTGAGTTCTGGTGGCGGAGGCATTGCCACTTATGCCGGAGATTTGAAACTGATCAATACCACGGTCACCGTGAATGCCACTGCGGGTTCCAGTTCTCAGGGTGGAGGTATTTTCTCGGGTGCAACTGCCGCACAACACACCAGTACGGTGACGAT
Organism: Planctomycetaceae bacterium; assembly: GCA_028291565.1. Classification (GTDB taxonomy): domain Bacteria; phylum Planctomycetota; class Planctomycetia; order Planctomycetales; family Planctomycetaceae; genus JAKFVC01. The sequence continues at coordinate 4,772 of JAQGHT010000227.1, forward strand.
CAATAATTCAATCGTCGCGAATAACACATCAACCGGCAGCACGGCCGCGGATATCAGCATGAATACCGGCGTGACGACATTTAATGTCAATAACAGCATCATCGGAGTCAATACCGGGACGAACTTAACCGCCGCGCCGCTTGGATCGCCCGATGCCGGCGGAAATCTGATTGGAACGAATGCGTTGCCGATTGATCCCAAATTGGGACCACTCGCACTCAATGGAGGGCAAACAAAGACACATGCCTTGTTAGCGGGGAGCCCGGCCATTAATTCGGGTGACAATTCGCTCGCCGTGACAGCAGACAATGTGGCGCTGACACTCGATCAGGCCGGCAATAACCGGATTTTCCACACGACTGTCGATATGGGGTCGCTGGAATTGCAGTCGACCCCCACGCCTCCGACCGTCTCGTTCAGCGGCGCATCCCAAAGTGTCAACGAATCCGCGGGCACGATCACGTTGACCGTGAATTTGTCGGCCGCGACATCGAGCAACGTCACAATTCCGTTCACGCTCAGCGGCACGGCCGCGAATCCGGCGGATTATTCAATTTCCGCCAGTCCGCTCACAATTGCAGCCGGTTCCACCTCGGGTACGATCCAGATCACCATTGTCGATGACTCCATCGCAGAGGGCAACGAAACAATCGTCGTGTCGATGGGAACCCCCACAAACGCGACCTTGGGCAGCACCACCACAGATACGGTGACGATACTCGACAATGACAATGGTGCTCCGACGGACATCACGTTGTCATCGAATACGGTGGCGGAAAACGTCGCGAATGCGGTCGTCGGCACATTGACAGCCGTAGACCCTAATGACAACGGCGCGCATACTTTCAGCATTCAATCGGGTGGCCAGGGGAGTCAATTCGTCATTTCGGGGAATCAATTGGAAGTTGGTTCCACGGGATTGAATTACGAAGCACTCTCGGGCGGCGTCGCTACGGTGACCATCCGAGCCACAGACAGTACCAATCTCTTTGTCGATAAAACGTTCAATATTACCGTCACAGACGTGAATGAGACGCCGACAATTGCTTCCGGTCAAGTTCTGTCAATCGCCGGAAATTCCGCTAACGGTACAGTCGTGGGCACGGTCAGCGCAGCGGATCCGGATACGACAGCTCCGAACAACACCTTGACTTACAGTATTACCTCAGGGAATACGAGTGGGGCGTTTGCGATCAATGCGTCCACCGGACAATTGACAGTCGCAAACCAAGCGGCGTTGAATCCGGCGACCAACCCCACATTTACATTACAAATCAAAGTGGCGGACGGCGGCTCTCCATCGCTTTCCGCGACGCAAAATGTGACCGTGAATGTCAGTGGAAGCGGAACGAATACCGCCCCCTCCATTCCCTCGGGGCAACTGCTCACAACCGCCGAAGCCCGCGCCGCGGGTTCAGTGGTCGGGACAGTGGTCGCGACGGACTCAGACTCTTCCGCTCCGAATAATACGTTGACATACAGCATTATTGGCGGAAACACGGGCAATGCCTTTGCGATCAACAGCAGCAACGGACAAATCACAATCAACACGCCTTCGGCTGTCGACTTTGAATCCAATCCCCAGTTCAACCTGCAGATCAAAGTCGCCGATGGCGGCAGTCCGTCACTTTCCGCGACAAATACCGTGACGATCAATGTCACGGACGTCAATGAAGCTCCTGTGATCTCGTCAGGACAGACATTTGGCGTGGCCCAGAACGCGCCCGTGAATACCGTCGTGGGGACGATTTCAGCGAGTGACCCGGACACATCCGCACCGAATAATACACTCACATACAGTATTGTCGGTGGTAACACGAACAACGCCTTCGCGATCAACTCGACGACGGGACAGATCACGGTCAGTAATTCCGCTGCGTTGAACCCTGCGGTCACTCCTCAATTCGCCCTGCAGGTCAGGGCCGCTGACGGAGGGAGCCCTTCCCTATCCACAACTCAAACGGTCACGATCAACGTCAGTGCTGTCAATCAAGCACCTTCAATCCCGTCCGGTCAGGGATTCTCTGTCAATGAGAATTCCAGTGCCAATACGGTCGTGGGAACCGTCATCGCCTCGGATCCCGACACAACGGCTCCCAATAAGACACTGACCTACAGCATCACCGGCGGCAATACCAATTCGGCATTCGCGATCAACTCAGCGACAGGACAACTCACGGTCAACAACGCCGCCGCGCTCAATTTCGAAACGACTCCCCAATTCACGCTCCAAATTCAAGTTGCGGATGGTGGAACGCCATCGCTGTCGGCAACGAACAGCGTGACGGTCAATCTGATCGACGTCAACGAAGCCCCGACGATTCCGGGCGGTCAGAGTTTCTCCATCGCAGAACATTCATCGAATTCAACGGTCGTGGGGACAGTGACCGCCAATGACCCAGACACCACAGCGCCAAACAAAACTCTGACCTATAGTATTATTAGTGGCAACACGGGCGGCGCCTTTGGTATTAATTCGTCGACGGGTCAGATCACGGTCGCGAATTCATCCGCTCTCAACTTCGCGACCACACC
>JAQGHT010000238.1 GCA_028291565.1 Planctomycetaceae bacterium
GACGGCTCTTTGGCTGACCGGTTTGACCTTTTGTCTGGGCTTCGAAGGGGTTCGCTTCCGGCTCGCGACCGGCCAACCACTTTCGGACAGTCTTCAGTGGAGTGTTGAGTTTTTATATGACACTCCGATGTTTCTACCATTGTTCGTGGTGTGGCCGATCTGTTTCTGGCTGACTTCGGGTCTGATCCTGCATCGCGTCGATCTGGTCCGTCAATGGACGTCGGCTTGGGCCAGATCGTGCACTCCCCAACAAGCGATCTCGAGCATTACTGACGTCAGCAATCCGCCAGCCACGAGCGTGCGGTCTCCGCCCGCTAATTGGACTGATTGGGGCCTCTCAATATTCATCGGGGCGATCTCACTGCTGATGAGTTGGGAGACAGGGCGCTCTCTGGACGGCCTGCCGCCAGCCTATCACGACGAATACAGCTACCTGCTTCAAGCTCAGACTTTGTTGGCGGGACGGTTTTCCTATCCCAGCGATCCGACGGTTGCCCCGATTTTCGACCAGTTACACGTCGTGAATCAGGGGCGTTTCGCCAGTCGGTATTATCCCGGAACCGGTGTCTGGCTAGCTCCGTGGGTGGCTTGGGGGCATCCCGTCTGGGGCCAGTGGCTGGCGGGATCGTTGGCTGCCATGTTGATCTTCTGGACGGCGCGAGAATTGGGGGGGCGTGGAGTTGGCTTCATGGCCGGTTGCCTGACCGCGCTGTCGCCGGGCCTGGCATTATTCAGCAATCTGTTGCTGGCACATCACCCGACACTGTTGGGGTTGGCTATTTTCCTGCACGGTTTCACGAAATGGTTGACACATAGACGCCCAGCCAGTTTGTTGCAGGCAGGATGCGGCCTGGCATTTGCAATGTTGTGTCGCCCGGCAACCGCAGCTGGAGTCGCCCTGCCCTTCGGCATCTGGTTCTTCAAGTGGTTAGTGACTGCGAAGCAGGCTTCGACCAGAAGTCGGTTGCTGGCGGCGGCTTTGCTCGGACTGCCCCTGGTTGCAGGCTGGATCTTAATGGGCAGTTACAATGTCGCGATCACAGGTCGCTGGACGAAGTCGCCGTATCAACTTTACACGGATGTTTACACGCCTCGGCACGTCTTCGGTTTCAATAACGTCACTCGCGGCGCGGCCGCACAAGGGGATCGAGCACTCCCATTAGTGACTCGGAATTACGATGCCTGGGCCGAGAATCTGACGCCGATGCTTGCCATTCGCAATGTTGAACAACGGCTGATTGCAAGTCTGCGGTGGACATTGGGATTGGTCCCGTTGGCCTGGATTATCCTGGCGGCGTGGCGCCTGCCGTTGAATCATCAAGGGGACAAAAACAGGAATCTGAGTTGGAATTTGATCGCTGCATCGATCGTCTGTTTGCACGCGATTCATATCCCCTATTGGTTTGATGGAATCATGCACTGGCATTATGTGTTTGAGTCCAGCATTCTGTGGATCTTGCTTGCAGCGCGCAGTACTGCGGCTCTGGTCTTGTGGTTCCATGCCGCGGGCAAACCATGGTCTATCGTTTGGCTGAGCATTTTGCTGACCATCGCCGTCGTTTCAAACTACGTTTCATTTGCTCCGTTCTGGGAGACTCGGCAAGCGTTCGGAATCGCCGAACTGCGCTATTCACGAAAGATCTATGGTGACTTTCGGCGTCGTATCGCGAGTGAAGTCACGGAATGGCCGGCATTGGTCCTCGTCAAACCCGATCCCGCAGACCGGCACATGGATTTCGTGACGAACGAACCTTCTCTGACGGCACCCGTATTATTTGGCCGGTTCATCGAAGCGGAAACGCCCTTAGAGGCAATTGTTAAGGCGTTTCCGCAACGAACGATTTACGTGTACGATGCGAAGACACGAGAGCTGAAAAAGTTGAAGCCACAACACACAGCGCTTTAGAAGAGAACGAAAACGCTCGCCTCTCGCCCTCCGAGATCGTCCAGCTTTGTCGTAGCATAAGCCTTTGGTTTGTGAGGAATGGGACTAATGGGACTGATGAGCTATTTGACTACTCGGTCCCATTGGTCCCATTCATTCGCCGTATGTAATTGTCCGGCAATCCTGCCAAAGCTGGACGATCTCCTCCCGATCAGGTTGACTATCCGCGATCTCCGGTCGTTCTGCCTAACGCCACGTCAAATTCGCTGACTGCCGGGATTAACATCGCCAGTGTCGTAAACCCATAGGTCGCTGTGAGAACCAGCCAGACTCCGAGTGTTTCGTGCAGCAGGAATCCGGTGATCGAATAGAAAGTGAAAAAGGGCAGGATGAAGGCTGACAGCGTCAAGGCGGGTGAGGGATTCTTGTGAGTCAGGGACGCTGACAATCCGATTGCGCCACCCAGAATAAAAACCAGGAAACTGGGCAACTGGAGCCAGAATGACGAGCGTGCTTCCAGGATCAGCATCATGCAGATAAAGATGCCCAGAAACAGGAAAAACATAGTTCCCAAACTGTTCGCGATCGCCGCCCGAGAGTTCTCGAAGGACAGGCCGCCGTGCAGCCCGAGCATGCCGGAAAAGATCGACAGCACGACAAATCCGAGGCTGACATAAATAAACGTCTCCCAGGTGAGCGTGCCTTGGACCAGAAAGCTGACAACCATCAGCAAAGGCAGCAGTATGACTTCTTTCGTGTTCCAGAAGATCCCTCCGAGCTTGCCATAGATAAATTCCTGCGCGGTCACATCAGTAACCAGCAGCAATTCCAGCGTCTTGGCATCACGTTCGGTTGTCAAAGACGTAACGGCTTGAGCGTTGATCAGCATCAGACTCAGCAGTCCGACGCCGACGAACGCGAATCCGGCCGGAGAAATCATGCCGAGAATCAGCTCATTTGTTGTCGCTTGCGATGCAAACCACGCGGCCGCAACGAAGGCCAGCAAATAAGCCAGCTTGATTACAAAGACTTTGCGACCGTACGCGCTGGTGCACATTTCCCGCCAGATAATCGGATTGTGCCAAACCCGGCGGCTGTCGGATTTCGATTGTGCATCGGTGATACCTTCCGGCTTTGTCGGTTGGGATCGTTGGTCGGACGGATTCCAGACTCGCAAGCGCGCGATCGTCCATGTGGAGAGTCCGGCGGCAAGTGCCAGCATCGTCAAAACGTAATTCACCGGTTGTGAAGCCAGTCCGCCATTTTGAGCTGTGACGGCCAGCGGGTCGAGGACTAAAATCAGTCCACGTAATGGGTTGCCGAGTCCCAACAGGCTTCCAGCAAGGGTGCCAGACCCCAACAGCAGCCGGCCGCCTTCGATGAAACCGACATACAAGACCAAACCCAAGGCACTGTAAGCCAACGTTTGAAAGGTCTTCTCACGCCAATAGGCGATCAGATTTCCCCAACTGCCGGCTGCCAGGGCGGCCGCCGCGGTGATGGCCAGGGCGGCCAGGATTTGTTGCAGTTCCACTCCGCCTAGCAGCGCCGTCAGAGCTAAAGCTGGAAAGGAAGCAGCTAACAGCACGCCGACTATCAGCAAGCTGGCGGCGAGTTTTCCCAAGACGAGCTCATAATTGCGTAAGTCCGTCATCAGCAAGAGGATCAGTGTCTTGCGATCCTTCTCTTGTGCGATGTTCCCTGCGGCAAACAGCAGTGAAAAAAAGACCATCAGCGTCAATTGGAGCAAGGAAAAAACTTGAAAACAAATTGCTCCAAACCGGGCCAGATCACCCAATTGGCGTTCTTGTTGCCAGCCGAACGTAACTTGCCCCAACGTATACATCAGCACGAACAAAGCGGCGATGTAGCCCGACCGAATCATGAAGTGCTTCAATTGCCGGGGAGCAGTCAGAGCTTCGCGGCTGAAAATCGGACCGACAAACACGAGGGGCATCTCCTGCACTTGGCGCGGTTGAAAATGGCGCAATTCGAGCGGGTCGCACGAATTGCAGATTTGCCGGCCACTTCCGCGAGACGTATGAACCTCCCGGCGATGAATCAGCAATTGACTGACCCGGCAACGCCAGCAGTACGTCACAAATCAGCGTTGAGTTGGCTGGTTTTCTGGAATGATCATACTTCTAACAGGAAACTTGTCCAAGTGTGGAGTCTGGGGAGACAACCCCCCCCTTCACGTGGATCAGCGTAAACCCGGTGGCGTGGGATCGGACGAAGTCGCTCTTTTCAGGCGGGTTTCGTAACGGAATTCTTGAATTCGCGTTTTTCTAGAATTTTTTTGCCGGAATTGGGCTGCTAACTGGGGATGTTATTGTAAGAGTTGCCTTTTCATTCCGTCGAAACGCCAATAGTCCATCGTGGAACTTCAAAATCGTCAGGAATTGTTCGTTCGACTTTTTGCTCGCCACGAGCGAGCACTTCGACGGTACGCGCTTACGTTACTCGCTGATCCGGTGGCGGTTGATGATGTGATACAGGAATCGTCAGTCGCAATCTGGCGAAAGTTTGATGCTTATCGAACCGAAGATCCATTTCTGGTCTGGTCCTGCAAATTCGTCTATTTCGAAGCGCTGAAATATCGCAAGAAATGGCAGTCACAACGGCGGTTTTTTAGCTCTGAAACATTTGAGGCTCTGGCTCGCGAAAGTGAACCCATTGCTGACCAACATGAATCGGAGCGAATTGCCTTGCAGGATTGTTTGTCGAAATTGCCTCAGGCAGACCGTGAATTAGTCGGTTTGCGATATGCCACCGAGACAACTGTGGCTGCGCTGGCCGAGGAAACCGGTCAATCGGCGAAAGGACTGTATCGCGCATTAGAGCGAATCCGGCGTGTCCTCATGTTGTGCGTTCAACGGAAACTGGCAATGGAGGCGCATTCATGAGTCAATCGATCGACTCCCTGCCACGTGAATTGTACCGCTTGATGTCCGCTTGGGCGGATGATGAGCTGACCGATGCAGAGTTTGCGCAGCTTGACACTCTGCTTAAGAATGATGTCACAGCGCGGAGTGCATTCGCTCAATATGTCCGTTTGTGTCACGCACTGCCGGATGTGGTCGTTCCAGCGATTAGCGATCGCGAATCGCAGTCCGGCGAATCACCAATGATTCGCGGCGGTCAACAAACAATGCGGATTTTCAAATTCAGGCATTGGATCTTAGCGGCAAGCGTAGTAATCGCCGTGACAGGAGCATTTTGGGCATTCATGCCACGTCCAGCCGAGGTCGAACCGCCGATAGTAGCCGCGGTCGAAGTCGATTCCCATTTGGCGGTGGTGACTCATACGGAGCATCTGGTTTGGGAATCGGGAAATGCTCCATATGAAATCGGCGCGGCGATCGGACCCGAACTGCTGCGAGTGGCTTCTGGCACGCTGGTACTGGAGTTTGCACGTGGCGTGAGTCTACGCCTTCGCGGACCAGCGGAATTTCGCTTGTTGTCGACCTCGCGGGGTTTGCTGCGATTTGGCGAACTGGCGGCCCATGTGCCTGCCGGGGCCGAAGGTTTTACGATTGATACGCGAATCTTGGAAGTGGTTGATTTGGGGACGGAGTTTGGAATCAAAGTCGACCGAGATGATGCTGTTGAAGTCCATGTCTTTCGTGGATTGGTCGAAACGCGAATGAGTGGCGGGGCTGATCAGCCTGGTTCCCTCGAGCGTCTTTCGGCCGACCAGACTCGGCGGTTTGAACCGGGGCAGTTGAAATCGCAGGTCATTCATTTTGACGCGAAGAAATTCCCGGCGCCACCCAGCCGATATCTCGATGAACCAACCACCGAGGGGGCCGTCTGTTTATTGCGTCAGCCTCCAAAATCCGTCTCGGTGGGGACGCTCGAGAGCGATGACTTCATCCTGTTGTTTCAGGAACGTAAAGATGTGCTATTGCCGCGCCCCGTTCCCATTAGTTTTAGCCTGCCAGGACGGCATGATCAGCTTAAAGGCAAGAGTGGAAAGCTGAAGCCGCCGCTGGTGGTCGACAGTTACCTGTTGCACTTTGATTCGCTCGTGACGTCTCGTCGCGAAAGTCACTTGCGACTGGATGGTAGTGTTACTTTTCCGCGACCGATTGTCGGTGTGATTGCCGCAGGCACGCTGTTGTCTCAAACGGACGCCTTATTCGGTCATCCGGAAATCTTGAAAAATGACACGCGTTCTCGAGGTCTCGATCGAAACGCGAAAACCGGTAATTTAGATATCGCAACATTGAGCGAAGATCGCCGGACGTTGCACGTGAGTTTCAGCGTGGGTGGTTCGTGTGACCAATTGAGGATTCTGATTGAGGCGGCCAAACCGTAATAGCAGGGACCGATGATGCGAAAACTCTTGGGAAATGGGCTCATTGTGGGCGTGTTGCTGGTTTCAGCAGCCGTATTGTTGAGCGACGACAAGGTCCAGAAACGGTTCGAAAAGTCGGATACTAACAACGACGGAATCGTGACTGCGGAAGAGTTCAAAGCGGCTGCGGCGAACCCACAACAAGGTGGGAAAGCCTTTAAGCGGCTGGATCTGAACGGAGATGGCAGCCTGACAAAAGCCGAATTGCGAGCTGCTGGTTTGGGTGCGGATGAACCCAAATCGATGCCGCTCAAGGTGGGCAAGAAGGCGGCTGGTAAGGCAAAAGTTGTTAAGCCAGGGCCGCAGATCGCGGCTGCCAACACCGCTCCTTCCGCCAAAATCACGCCAACCCAGAAAGTGGCGGCAGCTCCTAATCAGGAATCACCAAAGTCCGCGGTAATTCACGATCAGCGGAATTCCACTCGTGACCCGCTATCGGTTGCCGTGGCGATTGATCGGGAAATCAACCTGGAACTCGTGAAGAACAAGATTCCCGAGTCACCTGTTGCCAACGATTCGGAATTTATTCGTCGCTTGAGTCTCGATCTTCGTGGTCGAATCCCGTCATTTACCGAGATCGAGAAATTCCTGAAGGAGACAAACCGCGAAAAGCGCCGTCTGTTGATCGACGAATTTCTGGCAGATGATGAATATGGCGAGCACTTCGCGATTGTCTGGTATCACCGCATTTCCAAGCCCGATGATGACAATCGGCGGGCATTGCAGAACAATGAATTGCAGGATTGGTTGGCTGTCGGGTTTAACCAGAATCGCGGCTGGGACGGGATCGTCAATGACCTGTTGACCGCCAGTGGTGATCGCGAACAAAACCCGGCGACAACATTTTGGTTGACAGCGATTAACGACGCAAAAGCTGGGCAGCCGGAGCCCGCCAAGGCAACTGCCGCAGCCACGCGTTTGTTTATGGGAATTCGCCTGGAATGTTGCGAATGTCACAATCATCCGTTTACTCCTTTGAAGCAGACTGATTTCTGGGGAACAGCGGCGTTTTTCGCTCAGACGCATGCGAAGGGAGCTAATCAGCAGGCGGCAAAAACGGACGCGAAACCGAATGTCTTCGAGCAGGCGAATTTCGTCATGCGGAAGAAAAAGAACGAGAGTGATGACAAGGGGCCACCCGCGCCGTTCGGTTCGGTGAAGATCCCCTATGCTGAAGGTAAGACAGTCGAAGTGAAGTACCTGGGCGGTCCCTCGCCCAAGATCAACGGCGAAACGAAACTGCGTCCCATATTTGCCGCGTGGCTGACATCAGGTGAAAATCCTTATTTCGCACGTGCGGC
>JAQGHT010000245.1 GCA_028291565.1 Planctomycetaceae bacterium
CTGGTCAATCTGGTCAGCAACGCAGTGAAATTCACGGACAAGGGATTCGTTCGAGTCGCCGCTCGCCTGGACTCCACGATGAGTCCCGAGCCGGAAGATTGGGACGACGAATCGGTCCTTAATGCACCGATCAAATCTGATCCGTCAAATAGCGTGCTGGGACTGCAACGCGTCAAATTGCACTTTAGTGTGCAGGACTCAGGAATTGGAATTCCCGCCGAGCAGCATGAAACGATTTTCGCCCCCTTCGAACAAGCCGACAAAACCATTACCCGACGTTATGGCGGAACCGGCCTGGGACTTTCTATCGCCCGCCAATTGTCGCAATTGATGCAAGGCGAGGTCTGGCTCGAAAGCACGGTCGGTGAAGGCACCACATTTCACTTCACAGTTCGACTCCATCTGCCGCATTCGAAAAGCAAACGCCAGGTCAATCGCAAAAGCGATACTCCCCGTCCATCAATCACGACTCCGGAAATCCGGCGGCCGTTGCACGTGCTGGTTGTGGAAGACAACTATGTCAATCAACGTCTGATCGTAAAACTTCTCAATAACCGCGGACACAAGACTGCGGTTGCCAATGACGGACAGGAAGCATTGCGAGTCCTGGAAAACAATTCAGACTTTGATGTCATCCTGATGGATATGCAAATGCCACGTCTCAGTGGACTGGAAACGACCACCGAGATCCGTAAGCGGGAGGTCCTGACCGGAAAGCATATTCCGATTATCGCTTTGACTGCGAATGTTTTGAAAGGTGATCGCGAAAAGTGCCTGGCCTCGGGCATGGATGAATATCTAACGAAACCAATCAATCGTGAAGAACTATTCGAAACGCTGGCCAAATCGGTCGCCAAATTCGTCAAGCCGACATCGCCCACGGCGATCATCGCTTCGGACATGATCGATCTCGACGAACCCTTGACGTTGAAGAAGACGGACCGCCAGACAGCTCAAGTTTTTTACTCGTCTCGTTCGCAAGATACGGACATTGTCGCGGAACCCGACTGTGCCAATTCCGCCATCGTGGCCGAACCACCGCCCACTTTAATGACGAGCAAATCGGCGATCGATCAAAGGGCACTCTGGAAGCGACTGGAAGGTGACGGAGAACTGCTGCGGGAGCTGCTAGACGGCTATCGGGATTATTGTCCGCAAGTGTTGGCCGACTTGCGACAGGGAGTTCAAAACCGAGACGCGGCGCTGGTCCAGCAATCCGCGCATCAAATCAAAGGTGTCATCAGTAATTTCGCGGCGGCCGAAGCCTATTCGACGGCCCGCGATCTGGAACGTAGCGGACGGAATTCGGATTTGACTCAAGCCCCCGACATGCTGATTCGACTGGAAGCCGCGCTCGCCGCAGTCGACCGGGAACTCGAAGAAATGGCCATCGTATTACGTCAGGCAACCCCGCGAGCCGGTACCCGGTTACCTGGTCGACTGGAAGTTTCAGCAACAACCTGAAAACGACCGAACAGCCACTACAGGCAGGGTTGCCAAACCTTAGCAGCTGATTTGTAAGCCATCACTCAAATCTCCATCGAGATTGGATACCGCAATAATTTCGAAGTTGCCCGCCAGTCTTCGATAGCCAATACCAATACGATTTCAAGCTGAAGTTCGAATTCAAAGTCTGGCGGAAATGAAACTGAATTATGCCCAATATCCTTGTCGCAGACGATTCACCAGTAGAACGCAGCCTCTATACCGCGTTAATTCTCAAGCACATTCCCTTTGCCGATGTGGTTCAGGCGGCAGACGGCGCACAGGTTCTGGCCGAGATTGAACGCACGGATTTCGATCTGATTCTCACCGATTTTCAGATGCCAAAAGTCGATGGCATCGAAGTCCTGCAGCAAACGGCGAGAATTCGCCCCGGATTACCGGTCGTCGTGATGACAGGTTGCGGCAGCGAAGCCACTGCAATCAGGGCCTTGCAAGCCGGAGCCGCCAGCTACCTGATCAAGGGCGAGATCAGTCAACGACTCATCGAGACAATTAATAATGTGCTTGCGATGTCCAAGAGTCGCCACAACCGGCGTCGGATGTTAAGCAGTCTTTCCAACCAATCCGCTTCATTTGTCTTGCACAATGACGTCAGCCTGGTAGCGCCTCTGATTATCTTTTTGCAGGAACAACTGCAGGTCATGGAATTGTGCAATGACTCACTGGTAACACGAATTGGTGTCGCCTTGCACGAATCGTTAACCAACGCCATTTATCACGGCAATCTGGAGCTGAGTTCGGAATTGCGTCAGGAAGACGAGGCCATCTTTTATGAGTTGGCTGATCAACGAAGATTTGACGCCCCTTATTGCAACCGGTGCGTCCGGGTGGAAGCATTCGCGAGTCGCGATTCGATCAGCTACACCATTCGAGATGAAGGGCCCGGATTTGATATCAACAAGGTCAAGGATCCAACTGCTGACGAAAACATCTTCAGCATTGGCGGCCGTGGACTTTTATTGATTCGTAGCTTCATGGACCAGGTGACCCACAATTCACGCGGGAACGAAATCACGATGGTGAAACATTTGAAGCCGGTTGCTCCTCCAGCAAGTCCCGTCAATTCCGAACTTCAACTGCAAACAGTTTGACACATCGCCGGGAGTTAAACCGAACAAGCCGGAACAGCAGGGTGAATGATCAGGTAAAGTGATTCCTGATGACGCAGCGGCGATCTCCATTTTAACCAATGCCCCATTGCCTGGTCGGCGCGCTTGCGGACCAGGTTTGAAATAGCAGAGTGATTCATGTCCTCGATCAGAAGATCGATGCAGTGGAATGTCGGCGCCAGCTGGTTCGTACATGTGGCCAGCCTGGTGATCGGCTTTTTCCTGATGCCCTATGTCATCCACGTCCTGGGGGACGGTCAGTATGGCGTTTGGGTCTTCATCAACTGTATTGCCAGTTATGCGGGCTTGCTGTATCTGGGTTTCGGATCCACGATCAGCCGTTATGTCGCCAAGTACTCGTCCGAACAGGACTGGCAGAAATTGAACGAGGTGACGACGCTCGTTTTCGCCGTCTATGTGGTGATGGGCTTGATCGCGTTTGCTGTGGCTATCGTCGTGGCGCTGCTCGTACCATTTCTTCCGATTTGGAAATCTCATTCCACGCTCGAAATTCAGCTCGTCACCCTGATGCTGGGTTTGAATGTTGTGACAGGGCTGGCAGGCAGTGTCTTCGGTGGCGTTCTCATGGGCCTTAGGCGTTTCGATCTGGAACGTGGTGTCTCACTCACCTGTGACATTTCACGTCTGATCCTGATTGTCGTGTTCCTGCAACGCCCCTGGGGCTTGCTAACGGTGGCGACGATCTATTGGGTCGTGACATTGATCGAGAATCTGGGCTACATCTGGCTCGCCTATCGACAGTTGACAAATATGTCGATCAGCCGAAAGCATCTGAACTGGTCATTCTTCAATGATTGTTGCGAATTCAGCGGCTTCGCCTTCCTGAACGCCATCGCTCAACAGTTGATCTACGCGACCGACACGGTGGTGATTGGCGTCATCTTGGGCGAAGCGGCGGTGACGCCTTATTTTATTGCGTTGCGGCTCTGTCAATATTTGCGGACGCCCGTAGAGAAAGTCAGCGCCATCTGTATGCCGACAGCGGGTGCCCTGACGTCGAAACTCCAATCCAGCGCGTTGCGAGAACTTTTAGGTCGAGCACTCGGCCTGACATTCACACTTTCCGCCGGAACCTTGATCGGAGCCTGCTATTTTGGAACGGCGCTGATCCGGACCTGGATGGGGCCCGGTTACGAAGCAACTCCCTCAGTCCTGATGATTCTTCTCATCGGCCAAGTTGTGGCCTTGCCCGTAGGCGTCGTCCGTTCAATCCTGTTCGGGTTGGGCCAGGTACGAATCCCTGCCCTGGTCTACTTAGCTGAGGCCGTAGTAAACCTGGTTCTGAGCCTGATCCTGGCGTATTCCATGGGAGTGGAAGGCGTGGCCTGGGGAACATCAATTCCGATCATCGCTTTCGAACTGGGAATCATTCTGCCATTGGGGTTGCGTCAACTCGGATGCTCTGCACTGCAAGTTTTCCGAGAATCAATCGTACCGCAGCTCCTGCCACTCGCGGGACTATGGGTCTATTCGTACCAGGTCGCGCGGTATTTCCCAAATCACGACAACTGGCCAGCCCTGCTGATCATTACTGGAGGTGGCGCCGCCGTACTCTGCGTGGTCTGGCTCTTGGAAAGATTCGTAGAACGCTGGCTGTCTCCGAGAACCGCGTCAGTCGCATAATGCGGCCGCAGCACCGTGAGCGGTAGGACAGGTTTTCAACCTGTCCGCGTTCCGGGAAATGGGTAGGTTGAAAACCGTCCTATACAGCTCATCGCAGTCTCTCTGCGCCCACCACTGGATTACTCTTCAAGTTTCGTGATCTTGGAATGCTCCGCCAATTCCAATCGTTCGGCAGTTCTACGTCCAAGATCATGCTTTAATGCACCCGACGGTCATTCGCTGCTGCTGTCACGAGCGGGACTTTGAAGATTCTTCGCGACTTGATCCGAACTGGCCGGATAACTTTAGCCGTGGGTTCGAATGGTCTCGCATTGCTTGCCCAACCTATGTAGAATGTTTGATGTGTGAGGGCTGATTCGTGCCACCGTTTTTATTGAGACACCATGCTCGGACGTATCGGGTTGTTATTTGCGTTGAGCGGAATAGTCCTGGGGATTCCGGGCTTTTGCGCTGCGGATTCATCGGATCCGACCGAAGCTCGAGTTGAAACGCGGGATAATTCGCGTCAAACACCAATTGAATTCACACGTGATGTTGAACCGGCATTGACCAAGGCGGGTTGTAATGCGGGCGCCTGTCATGGTTCTTTTCAAGGTCGAGGTGGGTTTCAACTCTCGTTGCTGGGGTTTGATGCGGCATTCGATTATGAAGTTCTGACCAAGGCTTCGCGAGGCCGTCGGCTGAATGCCGGGATTCCTGAGCAGAGTTTGTTGTTGCAAAAGCCAACCGGAGCTGTGCCGCATGGTGGCGGCCGTCGGATCGCGGCAAATTCCGAAGTTGCGGCCATTCTTAAGGAATGGATTGCTCAAGGCATGCCGGGACCTCAGCCCAGTGATTTGCAGGGATTGCGGCTGACTGTCGAACCGCCGGTTCTGGTGATTCCGTTGGCAAAACCCGGAGCAGCCACGGACGAATCCGCCGCCCAGAAAGTCGGGCTGAAAGTC
>JAQGHT010000360.1 GCA_028291565.1 Planctomycetaceae bacterium
TTCAGGGATAATCCCCAAAGGTGACAATCCGGACGGAAATCACCCAAATTCGCAAGGAGGCGGATGATGAGTTGGTGGGAATGGTATTGGAGTCTGTGGTCGGGGGATGTGTTGCAATGCAATCTCCCTTGGCGGATCACGCGCGCCCTGGCGTCGCCACGCTGGTTGCCCCGCGGAGCCAAGGTACTGGTGATCGATAACGATCCGCATGAACTCACAGAGCTTCTGGTCTACCGCGGCTACGATGCGGTCGGTTTGGATGCAGTCAATCAACGCATTGTCACCGCCCATCATGCTCCCGAGGCTCCGCTGCGATTCGTCAACAAGACGCTGGTCTTGCCCGAGCATTATTTCGATCTGTTGATTGCGCGCGATCTGCAGGTCTATCAGCACGATTTGTCTCAAACAGCAACGCGAGTCACCACGGCCAATTTGCTGTCCAGCCTCAAGCCAGCCGGGAAGATGTCACTCCTGGTGCGACGCAAACCGACCTGGCAGGATTCTCCGGGTGGTCATCTGCAGTCGTGTTTTGAACGCCATTTTCAGCAATTTGGCGTCAGTTGCCAGAGTCGGTTCATGGGTGATGGATGGAGCAGGTGGAGGACCTGGAACTGGCTGATTGGAGAACAACCGCGCTGGGGCTACTTCATTGCGAATGTCGCATTAACGTTTGACACACTCACGCGATCTCAATGGCACGCGCTAGCGATGGCCGACCACCGCACGGTTGTTCCGGCATGTTGTGCATGGTCGCGACGTAGAAATGAGGCCGAGGCCGCTCGGCAAGCCGAAGCGCGCGTCGCATAAATGCCCAATACTTTGCCCATTTCGATGTCCTGTTGAGGCTCCTGTGAAGATCTTTTTTTCCGTCGGTGAACCGAGTGGCGATCAGCACGCCGCGCACCTCGTCGCCGAGTTGCAGTCAGCACGCCGCGATATCGAATGCATTGGATTTGGCGGACCGTCGATGCGGGATGCTGGGTGCCGGATCGATTTTGAGTTGACCGAGCTCGCGGTGATGGGAGTCTTGAAGGTTCTGCCGTTGATTCAGAAATTTCGAGGACTGCTCCGACAGGCCACCGAATTATTCGAGCGAGAACGGCCGGATGCGGTCATTCTGGTTGACTTTCCGGGCTTCAACTGGTGGATCGCACGCGCGGCGAAACGAGCGGGAATTCCGGTGTTCTATTACTGTCCACCTCAGCTGTGGGCCTGGGCTGCGTGGCGAATTCGCAAGGTGAAACGCTTCGTCGATCACGTCCTGGCTTGCCTGCCGTTTGAGGCTGAATGGTATCAAAAACGCGGAGTTGCCGCGAAATACGTCGGACATCCTTTTTTCGATGAAATTGCCGATAAGCCGCTGGATGCCTCATTTTTGCGAATGCAACGCGCAGCCGAGGGGAGACGGATCGCGATTCTGCCAGGCTCGAGAACCCACGAGGTTCATGCGAATTTCCCAATTCAAATCGAGGTCATGCGAAAACTCGCGCGCGAATTCCCCGATATTCGCTTTCTCGTCGCGAACTACAAAGAGTCGCAACGTCAGTATTGCGAGCAGTTGATTCAGAAATCCGCGGCGGATCTGCCAATCGAATTGCATGTCGGGAAGACTTCAGAGATTCTCGAACTCGCAGAGTGCTGTCTGATGGTTTCCGGGTCTGTGAGCCTGGAGGTGCTGGCGCGAGGCATCCCGGCAGTCGTTCAATATCGTGGCGATTGGATTTTCGCGTTGATCGCCAGCCTGCTGGTCAGATGCCGGTTCATGACGCTGCCGAATCTGGTCGTCGATCGTGAGATCATGCCCGAATACTGGATTATCGGCTCGTTTTATCTCCGCCGTACGACCGAGAAAATCACCAATCATTTTCGCAACTGGCTCTCCAGCCCAATGGAATTGGCACGCGCGGCGCTGCCCTTGCTCGAATTGCGAGATACTCTCGCTAAGACTGGTGCGACGAAAAACGCTGCCCGGTTCGTTTTGGAAAAACTCGAGATTTCAGAACAACGGGTGCGCGCGGCGTGACAGCGAAACTCGTTCCCATGCTCCACATGGCAACGCGCCCATTCGAAGCTCCGCTTCGCGACGATCTGAACTCTGCTGCCCCGAGAAGAAGCGGAGCCTCGAAGAGTGGTGTCCCCATGCGGAGCATGGGAACGAGATCGTCGTCGTTGGTCGTTGTCATTATTCCACGGTCACGCTTTTGGCCAGATTTCGAGGTCGGTCGACGTTGCAGCCGCGTAACAAGGCCATGTGATAAGCAAACAACTGCAATGGAATCGTGGTGACCAATGGCTGCAGAAAATCTTCCACTTCCGGAACGTAGATCACATCGTCGGCCAGGGCTTCGAGTTTCTTGTCCCCTTCGCAAGCCACTGCAATAATTGGCCCACGACGAGCCTTGACCTCTTCGAGGTTGCTCATCACCTTATGATACATGGCGCCCTTGGGCACGATGAAGATGGAGGGTGTGTGCTCGTCGATTAAGGCGATCGGACCATGTTTCATTTCAGCGGCCGGATAACCTTCCGCATGAATGTAGCTGATTTCTTTCAGTTTCAATGCCCCTTCCAGCGCCACTGGGAAATTGAATTGCCGACCCATGTACAGGCAATCGCTGATACCCTGGTATTTCTTCGCAATGTCTTTCACCGCGTCGTGGCATTTCAAAGCCTGACGGACCATTTCGGGCATGGCCTGCAAGTTGTTGATAATCCGCTTGCCCGCAGGGTGTGACATGTGGCGTAATCGGCCTAAATGCAGTGCGAGCAATGTCAATACCGTGACCTGAGATGTGAAGGCCTTCGTCGAGGCAACCCCCACCTCGGGGCCGGCATGCAGGTAGATTCCCCCATCCGCTTCACGGGCGATTGTCGACCCGACGACATTGCAAATCGCCAGGGTTGGATGCCCTTTTCGCTGGCATTCGCGTAATGCGGCCAGTGTATCAGCCGTTTCACCACTTTGGGTGATGGCAAAGACCATGGTGTTTTCGGAAAGCGGTGGATTGCGGTAACGCAGCTCGCTGGCGTATTCGACCTCAACGGGAATTCGGGCGAATTCTTCGATCAGATATTCCCCAACCAGTCCGGCGTGCCAGCTCGTGCCACAAGCAGTCAGGACGATCCGATCAACACGTCGCAATTGTTGCACAGTCAGATTCAATCCGCCAAACCGCGAAGTGGCCTCTTCTTCTTCGAACCGGCCGCGCATGGCATTTTCAATGGTCTGTGGTTGCTCGAAAATTTCCTTGAGCATGTAATGCTCAAAGCCATTGAGATCGGTATCTTGAGACGTCTGCTCGAGGGTTTGGATCGACGGAGCACGCGCGCCTGTTTCGCGATGCTTGAGACTCATCCCCTGCGCCGTCAAAACGACCATCTCATGATCCGACAAGTAGACGACTTCGTCTGTGTGACCGACCAGGGGACTGGCATCGCTGGCGAGAAAATACTCACCTTTGCCGACTCCGACGACCAGCGGACTGCCCAACCGGGCCGCGATCAGTAGATCCGGAAAATCACGGAACAGGATCCCGAGTCCGTAGGTGCCTTTGAGTTTTCGCAATGCCAATTCAATAGCATCGAGTGCGGTCTGTTGATCCTGTGGGTCTTTCCCCAGTCGGATTTGTTCTTCGAGATGATGGGCGACCAGGTGCGCGACAACTTCGGTGTCGGTCGCCGAATGGAACACGTATCCGATCGCCTGCAACTGATCGCGCAATGTGGAGTAGTTTTCGATCACGCCATTATGCACTACCACCACTTCGCCGTTGCCACCGACATGCGGGTGCGAATTCACGTCGGTCGCAGGACCGTGGGTGGCCCAGCGTGTATGTCCAATTCCCAAGCTGCCGGCACATGGCTGTTCGGCCAGCAAGCCGGCCAATTCACTGACGCGTCCTGCTTTTTTACGGATCGAGATGCCTTGGACGTCCTGAATGGCGACGCCCGCACTGTCATAACCGCGGTATTCCAGACGGCGCAGTCCCTCCAACAAGATCTCTGCCGCCGGACGATGACCGACATATCCCACAATTCCGCACATAATGACGACCCTTTGGCCTCAGGACAAATTTCCGCGACCCATTAACAGACCGGCAAAAATCGAAAACCAGCGATCTGTTCATGGAATCTAGCTCAAAGAGTCCTCCTGTCCGGTAGCTCGACGCGACTTCGGAAGCTGTACGAAAGATATTCTTGTTAAACTGAAGCGGCAGGACAAAGTGTTCCAATTACAAGGATCACAACATAACGCTGGATTATCGGATTTGTGACGCCGCGTTGTGAAACGACAACACGATCATAGCCGAGGTTCTGTCAGCAACTTTCGCCAAACACAATTCGCAAGAGAATTCTCTTTCCCATGCCTCAGTCTTGAACTTATGATATCTTATCTATCAACAAATCATGTCTGGTGCGGAATCACATCACGAGAGGTGCGGTCGGCTCGGTTGAGCCGCCGTTGCCGGAGTTTCGGTTATGGCTGCCCGTTTAATGCCGCAAACAGAGGGATCGTCGGTTATCTCGCTGGAGAAGGCGATCACGCTCATCGGTCGTCACCCCGACTGCGATGGTGTTCTGCCCGACAATCAAAAGATATCGCGGCGTCATTGCTGTATCGCCCAAGTCGAGAATCGTTTGATCTTGCGGGACCTGGGCAGCATGAACGGCGTGACCGTCAATGGCGAGCAGGTTTCCGAAATCGATTTAAAGGACGGCGATGAAATCACAATTGGCGACGAGGACTTCATTCTTGAAGTGACGGGCAAAGGGCAGGGGGGCAAATCACCGGCGAAACCGCCGAAGGTTGCAAAAAGAGCCGATTCCGACGCACCGACACCCGAAAAGCCGAGTCAGAATCCACGAAAACAAAATGCTGCGACCGCCCCTTCTGGAGCACAGCGGCGGCCAGTTCCAATGCCGATTGATATCAGTCAGGAGTTTCCAGTCGCGATTCCCGAGGACGACGAATCCAGCGAAGATATGGAGCAACCTGTTCCCATTGCCCGTAGTGGAAGCCGCCGCTCAGCGCGTCTGCCAATTGCTCCAAAGATCGAATTCGTTGACGAAAATGAAGACGACGACGACGATAACAACGACATCCTGAAACTCGATAGCGGCGAGATTCAATTGTGTGATATGGAAGAACACAATAAGAAAAAGAAGAAATAGTCGAGGAGGCCTCGCCTTCGGGCTTGCCCTCGGTGTGAGTTTCGGCCTCTGTACGACTCATTTTAAAGGCATTCTGCGCGCCTGGAACGAATCTTCATCAGTCACCGATCAAAAACTTTTTATCGGTTTGTGAACTGATCATCACCCACTCTTGTCTGGCGGAAAGGCCCTCACATCTGGTAAAGTCGATGTGAAGGTATTCTGAAGAGAGTTACCGCATCGGACCGGCAGACTCTGCCGATGAGGTAGATTACGCTGCGGATGGCGTGGAGTGACGCAATTTGAATCGTGTTTAACGTTGCCGTTCCTTCATTCCAACACGCAGACGGAACATGGCTCCGCGTGTGCTGTTCCGGCTCGAATTGACCAGAGGTGATGACTATGCGCAGTTTGCGATTGGATCGATGTATTCTGACTCTAGCGGTGATCTGTTCTCTGACGCTGATGTTCGGTGAACAATTGCTGGCCCAAGATCCTGCGGCGGAAGCCAAGGCAACAATGCTGCAGCAGGCCGCGGACGAGGCTCTCGTTCGCCGGACGGCAGCCCAAAAGGCGGCTGACGAGTTGCAGGCGAAGGCCAAGCCGATGCGCGAAGCTTTGGCGAAGGCCAAAGGCGAAGAGGTCAAGGCGACAACCGCTCTGGCGGCTGCAGAAAAGGATCTTCCGCCCAAGGCTGAAGCTCAAAAGAAGGCGGAAGCGGACAAAGTGGCACTCGATAAGGCTGCTGCCGATTCACTGGCCGCATCTCAAGTTGCTGCCGCAAGTAAGGCCGATTATGCCAAGTTGAATGGCGAAATCGCAGCTGCTGGCAAGACGGCTGCGGAGATTGCTGCGAAAGCCAAAGCGGCATTAGATAAAGCTCCGGCTGATGCTGCCTTGATCGCCGCTAAGGCTGCTGCTGACAAGTTGGCCGCTGATTCGGACCTGATTGTCAAAGCTGTTGCCGCCAAGATTCCAGAACTCGACAAAGCTGTTGCCGATACCGCTGCGAAGGCGAAGGTTGATGCCGACAAAGTTGTAGCTCAAGCAAAGGTTGTGACTGACACGACCGCTGCGGCCAAAGCGGTGCAAGACATGATCGCCGCCTATAAAGCGACCCAGGCGAAATCAATCGAAGAGGCCAAAGCCGCTGAAGCCGGATTGGCCGCAGTTCAACCCTTGTTGGAACAGGCGACCGTTGCGTTAACGACAGTTGTCACAGAACATATCGGCAAGTTGCAGGCTTCGGAAAGTGCCCACGCAGAGATTGGGAAGTTCGTGGTTTTCTCCAAGGAAATCGCTCCTATTTTTGTGAAACGCTGTCTTGCCTGTCACAACGCACGCACTGCGAAGGGCCGGTATAACATGGAAACCTTCACCGCCATCATGAAGGGCGGCGAGGTCGGCGATACGATCATTCCCAAGGATGGAGAACTCTCGAATCTGTGCTTGATGATTGCCAACGGAACGATGCCCAAAGATGCTGATCCGTTGACGAAAGACGAAGTCGCGAAGATTAAAAAGTGGGTAGCACTAGGAGCCGTTCTGGATGCGGGTAAGGACAAGGATGCTCAGCTGGTCACGATTATGCCCAAGCTGCCACAGCCTCCTCCGCCAGAAACGTATCGCGTGCCAGTTTCCATCACCGGGCTGGCCTTCAGCCCGGATGGTTCTCAATTGGCCAGCTCCGGCTACCATGAAGTGCTGATCTGGAACCCGGCCGACGGTGCCCAGTTGCGTCGCATCACAAATGTCGCCGAACGGACGTATGAAATTCAATACAGTCCCGATGGTTCGTTGATCGCGGTCGCTGCGGGAACCCCGGCTCAATCAGGCGAAATCAAGCTGTTTAAAGCGGCTGATGGTTCATTGGTGAAAGATCTCGTGACGACCAGCGACGCGATGTTCGCAGTCTCATTCAGCCCCGATGGGAAACGTCTGGCCTGCGGCGGTGCCGACCGAGCGATTCGGGTCTTCGAAGTCGAAACGGGCAAACAACAGCTGTTGATCGAAGATCATGCTGACTGGGTGATGGGGATCGCCTGGTCGCCCGATGGTTCAAAACTGGCTTCCGCCAGCCGCGACAAGACTTCGAAGGTGTTTGATGCCAAGACGGGTGACTCGCTGGTGACCTTCCCAGGTCATGGTGAACCTGTTTTCGGAGTTCAATTCCTGCCCAATGGAACCGAAATCGCGACCGCTGGACGTGATAAACAAATTCGGATCTGGAATGCTACCAATGCTCAGCAGGTCCGAGCTATCGGCGGCTTTGGAAACGAAGTCTTCCGAATTATCGTGACACCAGACGGCCGGGTTTTCAGCTGCAGTGCGGACCAGATGGCTCGCGAGCACAAGCTGGACGGAGCTCAAGTCCGAGTCTTCCAGGGCCATAAGGATTGGGTTTATGCAGTCGCCTTCAATCCAGCCACCAAGAAATTGGCGACCGGCAGTTGGGAAGGCGAAGTCCGGATCTGGAACGCTGAGGATGCGAAAGGAATGTTGGAATTTGTCGCCGCGCCGGGCTACAAAGCCGCCGTTACTGCGGCAACCAAGTAGTTAGACACGGCGAGCGTCCCACGTAATCCGGATGGTTCTTCCATCCTGGGTCGAATTAGATTTGCACTGTCAGGTCCAAGCGGCCTGACAGTATCGTCTGTTACCAAGGCGCATACTCCGGACAGTTCTTCCATTAAGCGGTGGAAGACTGTCGGTCAGGCTGCAAGCCCGCCGTAAACGCAATCACCATCAAGCCGGTTGTCACAGACTGCCGGCTTGATGTCTTCTTTGAAGTTCCTGTTGAACTTGCCCTTGGTCGCTGGTCGATACAACCAGATAACACGGCAAAGTCCACCAAGATTACGACGCCACTTCACGAATTCCCGTCACCGGAACTGCCGCTGCATGCAGCTTGGCGGGCAATTTGCCAGCATTCGAGAACCCTTAATCGCGTTGCCTGGTCTTTGTATTTCACCTGGAGTCTCAATAGTTCGCATGGAATACCGCGTCCAACTCGATATTTTTTCTGGTCCCCTGGACCT
Organism: Planctomycetaceae bacterium; assembly: GCA_028291565.1. GTDB lineage: Bacteria > Planctomycetota > Planctomycetia > Planctomycetales > Planctomycetaceae > JAKFVC01. The sequence continues at coordinate 8,190 of JAQGHT010000360.1, forward strand.
GCTGCTGTACCTGGTGAAGCGGCATGAGTTGGAGATTCTGGATCTGCCTATTGCCCGCATCACGCGGCAATTTGTCGACCTGATGGAGACTCTGGAGATTCTGGATCTGGATTTGATTGGCGATTTCGTCGTCATGGCCAGTACGCTGGTCGAAATTAAAAGCCGGATGGTGCTGCCACGTCCAGAAGAGCACGAAGTCGACGTCCCGGAAGGTGAAGATGATCCTCGTAG
>JAQGHT010000935.1 GCA_028291565.1 Planctomycetaceae bacterium
TCGCCGTGATCTTCTGGGCGAACGCATTCGAGATTGCACCGTCAGGCAGTTTTACCAGCGGCCCCGTTGTCATCTGGTCATTCATCGAAGGCGCCTCGACGGATTGCTTTCGTAATGTCCCGACCGAGGTGACATGTGAAAGTGCATTCACGGCTTGTTCGGGGGTCGCAAAGACTGGAATTCCGGCCGCCTCAAGAATGAGTCTGCCTGGGCGGACTGCCGGGCCGCCCATCCAAACTGCGAGCAGGGGCTTGGAAATGGGAAAACGCGACTGAGCAATCGCCTCGGCAATGGCACTCGGATTTGTCATGGACTGAGGGGTCAACATGACAATCACGGAATCGACTTGCGGATCGCGCATCACGATTTCCAGCGCGGCGGAAAACCGGGCAGGGTGCGCATCGCCTAAAACATCCACGGGATTGCTGTGTGACCATTGTTGCGGCAACAACAAATTCAGTTCGTCCATGGTCTGCGCTGACAACCGTGCTAGCTGACCTCGGCGTGCCAGCCAGGCATCGGTGGCCATCACCCCGGGCCCACCTGCATTTGTCACTATCGCCAGTTGTGATCCTGTCGCAGGACTGCTGTCGACGAGCAATCGAGCGCAGTCGAACAGTTCGTCGAGTGAGAAGACTCGTTCAATTCCCGCACGCCTTAATGCCGCTTCATAAACCGTGTCAACTCCAGCCATAGCGCCAGTATGCGACGAGGCTGCCTGACTCGATGCTGGGAATCGACCGGATTTGAGCGCGACGATCGGTTTTGTTCGGGAGCAAGCACTCGCGGCCGCGATAAAGTGCCGCGGATCGGTGAGGGCTTCGATATACAACATGATTGCCGAGGTGTGTTCATCCGCAGCGAAATAATCGATCAAATCTCCCATTCCGATGTCGAGCATGTTGCCCACGGAGACGCAGGCGGAAACTCCCAGTTCGCAATCCCGTGCCGAATCGAGGATTGCCGTGCAGAGCGCTCCGGACTGCGAGATGACTGCTAATTTACCGGGTCGCGGCATGGTTCCTGAAAAGCTTGCATTGAGTCGACTGTGGGGCGCCAGGACACCCAGGCAATTGGGGCCGATCATCCTTAAGCGTGGGTATTCATGCAGCACCCGACGCAATTCGATTTCCAGCTTTTGACCAGCAGGACCTGACTCGCGAAATCCAGCGGAGATCACGATCATGCCTCGAACACCGCGTTCACCACAACACCGCGCGATCTCCGGGACAGTCGCCGCGGGAGTGCATACGACGACCAGATCAGGCGTTACGGGAACGTCGCTTAACGCGCCCCATGCGACATCGCCCTGAACTTGCGAATGCAGCCGATTGACGGGAATCAATCGTCCCGTAAAGTTCGCCGCTTTCAGATTCGCGTAAACATCATGTCCGACAGTTCCCGGTCGATCGCTGGCCCCGACAACAGCCACACAATCCGGGCGAAAGATCGCGTTGAGTTGATCGAAGTCAATCACAAACAGTCTCGTTTCACGAAGTCAAAAGGGAACAAAATCAAATCAATCAGAACTCGGCAACGATTGAGCAATGACATCGACTATCTCAGGAACAAGCGTCATAAGACGATCCGAGACCGCATCACCTGGACGGCACTTTTCGATCGCGACGCCCCAAATCATCACGGTTTCCGGAAGCCGCCCCAGCCGTGCCGCCAGCTCCAGAACTGCAGGCAGCCCAATGTCGTGACTGCCGGCGAACCGCGGTTTGATCATTCGCTCATCCGGCCAGTTCCAGCATTGCCACCCTACGTCTGGATCCAGTCCCAGACACGCGTCACAGATTCCCAGCCAGTTCACACCCTCAAGATGATCCAGAATCTCCATTGGTGAGCCGACCGAATGGACCGCGAACTTGTGGTCATTTCGACGTTTTAATGCATCGGCGATTAACCAGCCAGCCTGGTCATCGCCGTGTGGACTGCCGACACCGATCACACATTTCGTAACAGGCATCAAATCTCTTTTCGATGGACTTTCAAGAAATGCGTCGAGCAACTGATGCAGGGATCATAACTTCGTACGAGCTTCTCGCACTTGCGGGCGATTTCGGCATCGGAATCATTCAGGATCCCTGATACCAGTACTCGCAGGTCGTCCTCAATTTGCATTTGATTCTGGGACGTTGGCGGCACGATATTGGTCTTCTGAACCTTGCCGAGTTCATCCACCTGGTAATTGTGAAAGATGAGACCACGCGGAGCTTCAGTCGCCCAGCAACCTGTGCCGGCTTGATAGGTATAGTGTGCACGAGGAGGCTGAAAAGGTTGATAGTCACGCAAAATCGTCAGGGCTTCCGAGTAGGCGTGTACGAGCTCCAACGCTCGGGCGATGATCGCCTGATAGGGATTTCGGCAGGGATGCGCGAAGCCAATTTCATCCGCCAGGCGGCGCGCGACAGGATCGAGTTGCTCGCGCGCGAGGTTGATCCGGGCCAGCGGACCGACCAGATAGCTGGTTCGCCCCGCGGTGCGCACAGACTGTAATGCTGTCGAGTGAGCCACATGAACTTCTTCAAACTCGCGTTCAAAGTCGTGCATCGTAATAGTTCGGCCAGCCGATGATTTAATGACCCCTTCGTTGAACGGATATTCTTCCGGATGAACCAGCGCGATCATCTCATAGGGGCGATTGAAGTCAGGAAACTGAAAGCCTGCAACCCACCGTACGGTTTCGATTGCGGCTTGCAAGCCCCATTCGAAATCCGGGATTAGAGCCGCCAATTCATCGCGACGAGGCGTTCGATAGAAACCACCAACAGCCACATTGATCGGATGGATTGCTCGTCCGCCCAGAACTTCCAGCAAACGATTACCATGTTTTTTCAGTTGCAGACCGCGATTGACCTCATTGCGGTAGTCGGCCGCCATTTCAATTCCGCTGTCGTAACCAAGGAAGTCAGGCGCATGCAGAAAATGAATATGGAGCGCGTGACTCTCAATCCATTCTCCGCAATACAGCAGACGTCGCAAACGTCGGATTTCAGGGGAAAGCGTGATGCCCAACGCCGATTCCAGCGCATGCACCGAAGTCATTTGATAGGCCACGGGACAAATGCCGCAAATCCGCGCCGTGATGTCGGGAACATCTTCCAGCGGACGGCTCCGCAACAACGCTTCAAACAAACGCGGGGGTTCGAAAATCCTGAGTTGAACTTCGGCAACTTGCCCTTCGCGCAGGCAAATGTGCAATGCGCCTTCACCCTCCACGCGGGTCATCATTTCGACACGAATCGTGCGCGTTTCAGACATGGGAATGACTTTCTTCCGCGGCCCGCCTTGCCAATCGATCACTTTCCGCGCGAAACTCGGGAGAGTAACCGTTGAAATTACGGAACAGTGGAACCAGTTCGCGGGGGCTGCTCCCGGCTGTGATCAGGTGATCTCCCAAGCTTGCGAAATTCCCTTGTTTGACCGGCCCAAAGCAACCGTAGCAGCCGCGGTCATAGGCCGGACAAATTGCGCCACACCCC
>JAQGHT010000422.1 GCA_028291565.1 Planctomycetaceae bacterium
AGAGAAATCCTATTGAACCCAAGATGACAAAGATGGCTCGCCACGGCAGGAACGTCGCCAGATAAGCCACAAGCGCCGGAGTGAGTCCGCCGGACAAGTGAGCACCTGCAAAAAACAGACCCTGCACGCGTCCCCGCTCGCGGGCAGGAATCCAGAGGGTGAAAACGCGGGCTGCGTTTGGCCACGCACCTGCTTCACCCATGCCGAAAAGGAAACGGACGACCCACAGAGCGGTGTAGTTGAAGGCCCCGGCAGTCGCCATGGTGAACGCCGACCACCATAGAACAATGCGCGTGAGCACGCGCCGGCTCCCTACACGGTCGGCCCATGAGGCGGTGGGGATCTCAAATAGCGCGTAAGCCAACGTGAAAGCGCTGAAGACATAGCTCATCTGGATATCCGTGAGTTGCAGATCGCGCATGATGTTCGGCGCGAGGATTGAGATGCAGACCCGGTCCAGATAAGTGACTGCGGCGAGCGTCATGGTGAATGCAACCACGCGGTATCGAACGCGGGTGATGGAGGCGCCGCTCTCGCTCGCTCTCAGTGCGTCTTGCGTCTCAGCATTTTTCATTTGGCCGTTTTGTGACCCCGTGTCCGCACAGCTTGAGCGTTACACCACGTGCCAATGCGTCACCAATCTATATAGGATCACAAGCGGCTGTGTCGGTATTCTTACTGCATTGGAAAGCCTCGCGTCCTTCGCCGCTTTGGGAAGCCAGCCGACGAGAAGCCCCGACTTGACGACACGTCACCAGATTATCGAGCGATATTCCTGCCGAAGTGAAACGCAGGACCGATTGAGAGCCGCACGGTATTGCGCGAGTTCTTCAAGATATCGGCGAAGAGATCGTTATGCACGAAGTCAGCTTGGAGTCGAATACTTGCGTAGCGCAGGAAATTTAGTTCGACTCCGCCTCCGAAGCCGTAGAACGGTTCCCAATCCGTTTTCTTGCCCGAGGGTGCAAGTTGTTGCACAATCGCGGTGGTCACAGCGTCAGAAGGATGAGGCGTGGCTGATTCGAAGATAGCGCCGATCGAAGGACGCGCAAAGAACGTGACCTGCCGGAAGCGACGGTATTCGAGTTGCGGACCGGCGGCAAAGGTCTGAGTTGTGGATGCAGTCGAGACCGCGACCTGATAACCAGTAGGGATCAGCCCCGCGGCTTCGAGTGCCGCCAATTGTCCGGCAATCTGGGTCTGCAGAGCAGGTTTCAAGAGATTTGGCGTTAAGGTGAGATTGCCCTGAACAACCGAATAGTCAAAGCCCAGCGCGAGCCAGGTCTTGGCATTGATTCCGGCCTGCAGGTGATAGCCCCGCTCTTGCAGATTGGCACTCGGGCTGTCCAACCAGGCAAAGCCGTTGTACAGATCAAAAAGGCCGACGTAGTCCTGCTGAGCGGACAGGTGATTTGGACTCAGTAGCATGAGCAGGAAGATTAGAAAAGTGACTGAATTGGTCATATTGATTGCTCAAGTTTTTTGAATCTGCCAGACAAGACTACTATCTGCTTTGTCCAATGCGGAACCATCGGCAGGTAGCAAGTTGAACACGCAATAAGGTCCCTCACCTGGAATATTTTTCGGACCTGCGGGGTATAGACGTACGAACGATGCGTAGCATGTAGCCCTCAGCAATGCTCGCCCGTCATCCACAGAAACGAAAGCGCGATTGGAACCAATCATGATCAAAGCTGTTGTAACCCTGACATTCATCGGCGCGAGTATCCAGGCGCAGGTCGTCGTTCCGCCGCCGAGTACCGTGACCACCTCGGAAAACCCAGTCGTCCAGTGGAATAGAAACCTTTTGGCACTCGTACGGACGCCGGGCGCACAATCTGGATCCATCCACCCGACACGCAGTTTCGCCATTATGCACGCGGCCATCTATGATGCCGTTAACGCGATTGACGGAACACATCATCCTTACCGGATTCAGATTTCGGAGATCTCGCCAGCCACCTCGCAAGAAGCGGCGGCAGCTGCTGCGGCTCACGAGGTGCTCATAGGGCTGTACCCAAAGTTTCAAGCGACTTTAGATACGGAGTTTCAGGAATCACTGGCGCAGGTTCCGGATGGCCCGAACAAGTCGCTGGGCATCGCTCTCGGACAGGTGGTTGCCGATCAAATGCTGGCGTTACGGAGCAATGACGGGTCAGACATTCAACCCACCTCGATTGTATTCGGAAGTGCGCCAGGAGACTACCAATCGACACCACCCAACTTCCCTAAGCCGCAATTCACGGAATGGTCGCACGTGACACCATTCGCGTTGCTGCAAGCAAACCAATTTCGTCCGGGTCCGCCGCCTTTGTTGACGGATGACGCCTATACGGATGCTTTCAAGGAAGTGCAGTCATTTGGAATAGCTCGGAATCCTGCAGCTTCGGTTGATCAGGCATTAACCGGGCGGTTTTGGAACGGATCAATTCAGAATTATTGGAACGCAATCACGCAGACTGCAGCAGCGGCGTACAACCTGACCACTGCACAGAGTGCACGTTTGTTTGCTCTCGTGAATTTTACATTCGCGGACGGAGTGATTGCGTTCTACGATGCCAAGTACACCTACAATTTCTGGCGCCCGGTGACGGCGATTCGAGCGGCCGCCACCGACGACAATCCCGATACAGTCGCGGATCCGAATTGGCTTCCTGAAGTGGGTAACACCGCATCAGATCCGTCATACCCTGGGGCACACGCCGTGATTGCTACGGCGGGCGCGATCGTGTTGCAGTCGTTTTTAGGCACCGATCAGTTCAGTTTTGACCTCACGTCGGAAGTGATGGCGGGAGTGCAGCGCTCGTTCACAACATTCTCCGCAGCTGCAGAAGAGGCGACACTCAGCCGGATTTTCGCCGGCGCACACTTTCGTACCGACCTCACCGCCGGGCGGCAACTTGGCACGGATGTAGGGCAGTACGTCGTGGACAATCTTTTGACACCGCGCTCTCCTGATCACGACCTCCTCTTCAACCCTCAGACGGCCGCTGATAACTAGGCTGGGCTGATGGCTTACGTCCAAAAAGGGCTTGAATGCGCGTATAAGCGCTCCTTGGCAGAGAACGGATCACCTGGCTGCGGCGATCGCGGAAGGCTGTGCGGCGCTGTCGGACCAAGTCGCGCAAGATGGATCCTGCGATCTCGCCCATTTTCCAAACACCTTCTCGAAAATTGCGATTCATGGCCGGACTTGCGCGGTGTGCCGCATCGAGTGCAAGGGTATCCGATGCGAGAGCCATGCCGTGATGGTAAAGAATGCCCGCGGCCAGGGTTCCCTGGGTTAGCTCATCCCCAACCGACTCAATCAACGTGCCTAGTACGTGGAGTCCAACTTGTCCGACTGTGAGTGCCATCGTTGCCCCGAGTTCGAGACCTTTAGTGGCCATGCCCATGAGCCCGCCGTGTTGGAGATTTAGAGCCTCGTCCAAATCGAAGTCGCTTTCCGAGAGATGCTGTGCCGCGCTTTCCATCAGGTCACCACTCGCCTTGAGGCCCATTCCGGCTTTTTTGATCATGAGGTTCAATGCAAGTGAATCCTGCCGGTTGAGATAGCTGTTGATAAACAGACTGGCTCCACAGCGCTCAATCAGCAACCGCCATGCGTAAGCTGACGGGCGCTTTCCAAGTCTGGAGAGGACGTGCAATTGCAATTCGAGAGCTGCTGCAAAGATCGTGAAGAGGTCGATGTAGCCATTCTGGCTGACGCCGACCGTCAAGCCTGTCGCAAGAGCGCGCTCGGCAATATCCTTTTCCAGTTCCTCGAGCAGCCACTCCGCTCGCCTTTGGTCGCCGTCGACGGGGCCTGGACAATTCCGACCTGACCAAAAGGGTGACTCGAGCAGTGCTTTCAGGTAGCCCGAGCGCTCAGCACGCCCATCGGAGGCGCCATGAGGCGGCAAGGCTTGCCACTTCGAAAACCGGCGGCGTTGTCGAGTGTCCGGCCAAACAACGGCGACGCGCCGCAGCCACAGTCGTTTGTACCAGCGGACGAGCAGTAAAGATCCGAGTAGTCCGACAGACGGGCCGGAGAGAAGCGCGAAGAGGAGAAACCAGTCCGGACCATGATGGGGCGGAGCAAACCCCAAGCTTAAGCGCACACGTTCGGCGAGAGAGATGGCATAGTGATACGTGATCAACGCATAGCCGGAGGCGACCACAAAGAGACCGCCTACGGCCGCCCAGAGCAACAGCGCGATCAGAAACTGTCCGCGGCGACGCAGGTCCGTAAGCGGTGGGTCGGGGTTGCTAGCGAGATCTATAGCCATGCTTTATTTTGCCCCCACCCATTTAGGTTGAGAGAAGACATCGGTTAGGCCGTTCCGGTGCACACCCGCCCAGCCTGATCGCAAGCGAACTTCTTGTATGCATACTCAGTCAACTCAGCGCCTGTCACCGCTGATGTACGGGGGATTGCGCCCCAACTCGCGAATTCACAGATCGTTCTCAAAACTTTTACGGGAATACCGCATCCGGCTTCTGCTTCACACGTCCAAGCGATTGGGGCAGATCTCCGGTGAAACTTAGCGCTGGGCAGGCCGAATCGACAGGAGCCCTTCTGCCTTGTGCTAATACACAGCGCAAACCAGATTCAGAGTGGAAGCAAACATGCACTGACTTTATACGGCAGCCGTGATCGGACTGCCCTGGAGTAGTGGAAAGGGAAGTGAAATGCAAGACGATCAACGAACAGTAGACGCCG
>JAQGHT010000454.1 GCA_028291565.1 Planctomycetaceae bacterium
TTTCAATCTCTCGAGTGAAGTCTTCGAGGCTTCCAGCTTCGTCGTGAACATTGATCTTACGCATGATGCCGGCGTTGTTGATCAAAATGTTGAGCTCGGGAAATTGCTTGGTGACCTCTTCGTAAAGAGTGGCGATTGCTTCCGGATCGGAAACGTCGCTTTGAAAGGTGTGAATTTTTGGAAGGGCCGCTTTCGCACGGTCCATCTTAGCCTGATCGCGGCCCGTGATAAGAATCGTGTTACCAAGTGCCGTGAGATTTTTCGTGAGTTCGTAACCGATGCCGCTGCCACCGCCGGTGATCAAGATCGTATTGCTCGTGAGTTTCATATTAAATCTCCTCCATTATGATCGACCAAGCCGGCCAGACCCTGCTGGACTATGTTGAAGAAAGGGTCAAGTGCTCTAAAGTCCGCGTACTTAGGATCAGCCATAATTTCGCTCCAAGTTTGTCGAGCGGTCAGGCATTCATTCCACCATCCACAGTCAGATTCGCCCCGGTGATGTATGAGGACTCTGGACCGGCAATAAACGCCACCATCGCAGCGATCTCATCGACCTGCCCGTAACGGTCGAGTGCCGTTGCGGCCTTCTGCGGCACCGCCCACTCGCCCGTGGCGGGATTCAATTCCGTGTCAATCGGACCCGGCTGCACGTTGTTGACCGTGATGCCCCGGCTCCCGATCTCTCGGGCCAGCGCCTGAGAGAACATCTTGACGGCTCCCTTCGTGGCCGCGTACGGCACAAGCCCGGGCGCCGCGACACGCTCACCCACGGCCGAACCGATCATGATGATGCGACCGCCGCTCTTCATGTGCTTCAGCGCTGCTTGCGTTGTGACGAGAACGCCGCGGATGTTGATGTTGATGACGCGATCCATCTCTTCCAGGGTCGCTTCCTCGAACGGTTTCGGAATGGCTATGCCGGCGTTATTCACCAGCACGTCGAGCCGGCCAAGTGTCGTGACCGTCATTTCGACGGCGTTCCGGACTGCTTCGGCGTCCGCGGCGTTCGCCTGGATCGCGATCGCCTTTCCGCTCCCGCGCTCAATCTCTTTGACGACGGATGACGCTGCGTCCGCGTCTTTGGAGTAAGTAATAGCAACGCTGGCTCCGTCTGCGGCCAGGCGATTGGCGATTGCAGCGCCGATGCCACGCGAACCGCCGGTGACGAGGGCGACCTTGCCTGCCAGTGGTGCATTGCGTTCAACTTGGAGCGCCATGATTCAAACTCCAAACCTGAGTTTTATGTACTTATCGGTACAATGAATTGTAGTATGCTAGAATACGCTTGGCAAGGGTCTACAACAGTTTTTTTCGAGAGAAGGGGCGTCATGCCTTCTGGGCGAGTGCGACAGTTTGATGCGGATGTAGCGCTCGACCGGGCGCTAGAGGTGTTTTGGGCACGCGGCTACGAGGGTGCCACACTGCCAGAGCTCACCAAGGCCATGGGAATCAACCGACCGAGTCTTTACGCCGCCTTCGGAAACAAGGAACAGTTATTCCGCAAGGCGCTCGACCGTTACCAAACGGGCCCCATGTCGTTCTTGACCGAGGCTTTGAACAAGCCGACCGCTCGAGCTGCGGCTGAGGCAATCTTTTCGGGCTTTATCGATATGCAACGGAACCGAGAGAAAGCGCGCGGATGCCTGATTGTCTCAGGAGCGCTTGCGTCCGGAGAAGAGGCAGAGACAGTGCGCCAGGAACTCGCCCAATTGAGGCAATCAATTGTAGCCGTATTCCGGAAGCGGTTCGAGAGTGCCGTCGAGGATGGCGACCTGCCGAAGGGAACGGATTGCGCGACGCTCGGGCGATATGTCGCGACAGTCCTCGGTGGCCTGGCAGTTCAGGCGGCCAGCGGGACGCCAGAGAAGGAGTTGCGACTTGTCGCAGCAATGGCGATGGGAGCATGGCCGACTTGACTCATCGCGGCGTCGGCATAATACGCGAATAGGGCATGTTTGACCGGCGCGAGGCGCCGCAACACTTCCCCAGTGTCGAGTGATGGCCACGGCGAAGCGACTGAACTCGGACAAAGACGAGCAAAGCCGTTCAGACCATCATAAGTTTGATCACAGCTTGGACGCGTTTCCGGTTGATTGGCTCCGTCCGGCTGAATGAGTGTGATAATCATTTTACGGATTTGGAGCGAAAGATGATCCCAGTTGAGCAAGACACTTTGTAAGGCTGCGTCAAGCTCCGACACCCGCAGCCAATCAGTGTTGCTGCCAACCAACACAGTTCGAGCAGAGAGTGCTGCAGTTCGGATGCAAGTATTTACACCGCAATATCTTGAGTCCAGAAGGAACGCGGGATCAATTTCCGCCGCCTCCAAATTGCCAGTCAACGCCAACGACTGACAAGCAGTACCTAAAGCCTGGGGTTTTCGCATTCTTTGGAGATGGACTCCGTGCCATTTTGCACAACAGAATGCACCTCATCGTCGCGCACTTCGCCGTCTCAAGAGTCAGTTCCACTTATCAGAAAAGGCAGCCGTCCTTGGGCGAATCGGACAAGTAGTTTTGCATAAAACTTGTTCCACGACGGAGTGAGAGGTCCGACGAAGGTAGAATGCCACATTCTCGTCGACGGCGATGAAGCCTCTTACATTTTGGACGGGTCCCACCGCAACGGTCTGGACGGATGACTGCCGATTCGAAAGAATCGGAGCGGTTATTTAACAAAGTCCATTGCCATTTTCGCGCGACGGTTGTGCTCATTCGCACAGGAAGAGGTTGATTTCGCTGATCATTCAGCAACACAAGCCGCAAAGTCCATACAACACAGCGGTGTTGCGATTCGTTCGAAACGCGGCACACTACTTGCAACAGACCATTTGCCGGTGATTGCTTCGGCGATTGTGCGACCGTTGGTTCGTTTGCTGGCGATAATTCATCCGCCAGATTCATTGCCCGCGTCCGACTCTTCTCGAGCGAGCCCACTTGGCGCGAATGGCACGATAATAATGGTTCTGATTCGTTCTCGACAGAAGACTATTTTCAATTATTGCCTAGCGGTCGTATCCGTAATGTCGGTGATGCTATTAAAGTGGATCACCGATCGATTGTTCGGCGACGGACCTCCACTTCTCATGTTCCTCGCTGCCGTTTTGGTCACCAGCCGGTTTTGCGGATTCCTGCCTGGAATCGTGGCGACCGCGCTTTCGGCAATTGTCTGCTCCTATTGTTATTTCACACCGGTCGGATCATTTCAGATTCAGAACCCGAATGACGTGTTTCGATTGGGAATGTTTCTCGTAGAAGCGGTTGTCCTTTCGGCGCTCATGGAATCACTGCATGCCTCCCTCCGGCGAGTGGAACAAAGTACACGAGAGGCCATTTTCAACGAACAAGTTCTTCGTCAGGGCGAAGAGCGTTTTCACCATCTCGTGCAGAGCGTTGAAGATTATTCCATCATCATGCTCGATCCAAACGGAATCATCACCAGTTGGAATGCTGGAGCCGAACGCATCAAGGGCTATCGAGCACATGAAATTATCGGACAGCACTTCTCGCGTTTTTATCGGCCCGAAGATATCGAAGGCGAAAGCTTGGATCGCGTGTTGAAAGCGGCTACGCGCGGAGTACCTTTTCAGGAAAAAGGGCAGCGCGTGCGGAAAGATGGATCACTTTTTTTGGCAGAGGTTGTGATTCGAGCCGTCCGAGACGAGGCTGGGAATCTTGAAGGGTTTTCAAAGGTGACTCGCGACATTACCGAGCGTGATCGGTTGGACGAAGAGTTGCGGAGATCCTATGAGCAGTCGGCCCAGGCAATGGAAGAGCGAAAAATCTTGGAAATACAATTTCACCAAGCGCAGAAGATGGATGCAATTGGACAGCTGGCTGGTGGTGTTGCTCATGACTTCAATAATCTACTTACGATTATTTCCGGGTATAGCGAAGTCATGCTCCAAGAACTGAAGCCGAACGATCCAATGCGAGAATTCGTCCAAATCATTAGCGATGCCGGCGACCGGGCCGCATCACTGACGCGCCAATTACTGGCATTCAGCCGCAAATCCGTCTTGGAGCCAAAGATACTGGATCTGAATGAGGTCGTCCGCGAAACAGAAAAACTTCTGCGGCGGTTAATTGGCGAGGATATCTCGCTCACAGCAGTTCTTGATCCGAGTACCAACAAGGTGCAAGTGGATCCAGGTCAGTTGGGCCAAGTCCTGATTAATTTGGCAGTGAATGCTCGTGACGCCATGCCTAAAGGCGGGAAATTGACAGTAGAAACCCGTAATGTAGAGCTGGATCGGGAGTACTCTCGCTTGCGCCCCGACGTTCAACCTGGTCCTTTCGTTTTACTTTCCATGACTGACAATGGATTTGGCATGTCGCCTGCGGTGAGGGTTCGGATATTCGAGCCGTTTTATACTACAAAGGGAGTCGGTAAGGGCACGGGATTGGGCTTGGCAGTTGTGCTCGGGGTTGTGAAACAAAGTGGTGGACACGTCGAGGTTTACAGCGAACTTGAAATTGGAACAACTTTCAAGATCTACCTTCCTGCCGTGAATGAAGCCCTATCGGTCGAAAACATCATGTGTCCCGCGAGTGACGGTCGCGGCAACGAGGCGATATTGCTCGTCGAGGATGAACAGCAAGTACGCGAGCTAGCAACTTTCATATTGAGGTCTCATGGTTATCAGGTTCTGATCGCTGAGAATGGCGTCGAAGCGATGAAATTACTTGAAAACCATCTCAGCGCGATTGATTTGCTGGTCACCGACGTGGTGATGCCAGGTATGGGCGGTCCGGAATTGGCCGCAGCAATGAAGCCGCATTATCCGCAGACAAAAGTGCTTTACTGCAGCGGTTACACAGACGATGCCGTCGTGCGACATGGCCTTCTTCTGGACAATGTCTCATTCTTGCAGAAGCCGTACACACCGAACACGCTTATTGCGAAAGTCCGGCAGTTGTTGGATTCTCAGACGGACGAAGCAAAGGGCCAGTCAGATGCCTTCACGACTCTATTTCAGAATAACTGAGAGTCACACCAACGCTTCGATCACTCCCCACCGCCCCCCTTTTCAGTATTCAGCCAGCAATATCGATCGATGAATCCGGCGTCGCTTCGAGGGCTGATTCCCCGGCATCGAGTTGCCATTTTGTGGAATTGAAAA
>JAQGHT010000473.1 GCA_028291565.1 Planctomycetaceae bacterium
GTTTCAATCCGTTCGTATTCGGACAAAAACGCGCTCCAGGCTCCCGTTGTAATGCTGCCCCCTTCAACACGTGGCAGGACGTCGGAACGTTCGGCAATTTGCTGCAAGTCCTCCCGAAATTTCGCCATCAAACTGGCGAATTCTGGGGTGGACGGATGCGGCAAAAGCGATTGCAGATCCCAGGTTTGGGAAAAGGTCGTGGTCATGGCTGAAACCTATCGATTCTCTATTGGACTCGGTCAAGAAAATGAGACGTTCGATCGCGGCGACATACATTGGAAAACGTCTCATTCGTCGCCGCGAGAACAGTATCAGGCGGTGAAAACATGTGGATCGGGCGGCAGTATATCGATCTTCGCTGAAGTCGGACAATCCCGTCAGCTTTGTTCTCCCTACGCCGCATGGTATCGTAATGGCGAATCTTGATCCGTTTCTCAACGGTTCAACCCAAACAGTCTGATTGGGAGCCCGCAAATTCATGAGCAACACGCCTCCACTTTCCGAACCGCATACCGGCATTGATCGGCCCAGCAATGTCCGGTGGCTAATTTTTGTCCTTGCGTGTGGCACATCCTGGTTTCTCTATCTGCATCGTTACACCTGGAACTTCGTGAAGCCTCGTCTGCAGGAAGAATATGGCTGGAATGACTCTCAGGCCCAGGCCGTCTATTCGCTCTTCAATTTGACTTATGGCCTGGGACAGATTCCCAGTGGCGTGTTGTGCGATTATCTCGGCCCGCATGTGTTTCTCGTCGCCAGCATGGGACTTTGGTCAATTGCACTCCCCTTGCACGCACTCGCCTCGACGGTGACGTCACTGGCTGCCGTACGGTTGCTGTTCGGAGTGGCTCAAGCGGGTTGCTTCCCAATACTGGCCAAAGTCAGCCGGACCTGGTTTCCGTTGTCCTATCGGACGGGGGTCCAAGCGTGCATCGCCAGTTTTTCCGGACGCATTGGCGGTGCGATGGCTTCCATAATCATGGCGTCATTGCTGATGGGGTATTGTCATCTGACATGGCGTTCGTCTCTGTGGATCATGGGTGGCGCCGGCCTGGTCTTCGCCGTGCTGTTCGCGATTTTATTCCGAGATTCTCCGGATCGGGATCCACGTGTCAATTCGGCCGAATTGCGGCATATCCAGGAAGGGTCGACTGACGGGGCCAAGTCCAGCGAGCGACAATTCATGTCTTGGTCACATGCGCTGACCAACTTGAGTCTATGGTTTTTGCTCATTCAGCAACTCCTCGTGGCGGGTGTGGATACCGTCTTTCTGACGTATATGGGGCAGTTCTTTGAGCGACGTTCTGACATTCCCGGAATGGCGGGGTGGCTGGCCGCACTTCCACTGATCGGCGGGGCCATCGGCGGTACCTTCGCCGGGTTCCTGAATGACGCATTGTTACGAGCGAACCGCGGTTTGATCATCAAAATCACCGCCTTGATGGGATGCGTTCTTGGTGGGTTCACCAGCGTCCTGGTCGGAGGTGGCTTGACGTCAACCGCCGACTGGAACTGGAGTTCTCATCTGCTGGAGCTGCTTGCGAATCTGCTGCAACATTCGGCTTTAGGTTGTCTGGGTGGTGCTTTTGGAGGCGCAATTGTAGGCGTGCTGTTGTTGCCGGTCGCTGGAAGCCGGCGTTGGTGTCGCAGCGTCATCGGAGCGATCGGCGCCCTGATGGCCAGCCTGATGTTCTTCATCGTCATGCGACAAACGAATGTGATGGCTGCCGCCGCAGTTCTGTTCACAGTCAAGTTTTTCAGCGATATGCAGCAACCGACCCAGTGGGGCGTCTGCACCGACATCGGCGGCCGGTTCTCGGCGACCGTTTTCGCCATTGTCAATACGGCCGGCAATGTCGGTGGAATCTTGATTCCTAACTTGTTTGGATTACTCAACGACGCCAATTCGAGCAAAGTCATGGTGGATGGCGTTGAGAAGACCCTGATCAATTTCACGCCGCTGTTTATGTCTGCAGGGGTGATGTATACGATCGCGGCAATTTGCTGGTTATTCACAAATACCACCAGTTCAGTCGATGTGACGACGTTCGAAAAATCTGAGAGACGTTGACGCTGCTTCACCTTGCATCACCCACGTAGCCGAAGTCGTAAGACTTTGGGCCGGTGACTCATCAGGTTGTATGTCCGCAAAAGTTCATCGGTTGTTTTGCAAGTCTCATAAGTCCCATCGGTCCCATAAGTCCCATTTCCCACAGCGTTCTCCGCGACAATCTACCCGGCACCTTTCATGATTGGCGAGACGGCTGATTTTCGTTAGAGTTTCGACGCTGCCGTCGCATGCGAAATATTGCGTTTGCAGTAACAGCCCGATACCAGTCGAAACAACTCGTTGAAATAATAGCTCGCAGGACAATGGAAGCCAGCATCATGCGCGTCGTGACCTTTGGTGAAGTGATGATTCGAATGTGTCCCCCGGAATTTCTGCGATTGCGGCAGGTACTGCCCGGGGGCTTGGAAGTGACCTTCGGCGGTGGTGAGGTCAATGTCGCGGTCTCCGTTGCCTTTCAAGGGGGACAATCGGCGTTTCTGACGGCCTTGCCTGACAATCCTCTGACTGATTCTTTCGAGCAGGAACTGCGGAAACTCAATGTTTCCGCCGATCTGGTGCAACGCTGCAAAGAAGGCCGGTTTGGAATTTATTTCGTCGAGACTGGTGCCAACCAACGGGGCGGCACAGTGACCTACGACCGCGATGCCAGCTGCATTTCAATGGCAGCGGGTAGCAGTTACGACTGGGACAAGGTTTTCGCGGACGCCAGCTGGTTTCACATCACCGGGATTACTCCGGCCCTCAGTTCGATCTCGGCGGGCGCGGCCTTGCGCTCGGTTCAGGAAGCCCAGAAACGTGGAATCAAGGTCTCTTGCGATCTGAATTTCCGCAAGAAGCTGTGGAAATGGAAGCCCGGCACGACATCGACCGCATTGGCTCGCGAAACCATGCGGGGCATGATGCCGTTTATCGATCTGGTCATTGCCAACGAGGAAGACGCTGATCTGGCGTTGGGCATCCAGGCCCACGGCACGGACGTGGAAGCGGGTGAAATCAATGTCGGCGCATTTGAAGACGTCGCCAAGCGAATCGTCGCCGATTTCCCCAATGTTTCGCAGGTTGCCATCACGTTGCGCGAAAGTATTTCCGCGAGCCACAACAACTGGGGAGCTGTGTTTTACGATACCGCGACCAAGCAACTTCATGCAGCTCCTTTGGACAGCAACGGCAAATACGAACCCTACGAAATTCATAATATTGTCGATCGTGTCGGCGCGGGTGATTCGTTTTCGGGCGGTCTGATTTTTGCCCTGACGACACCGGAGCTCAGTTCCCCCGATGTCGCCATTCGCTACGCGGTCTCGGCGAGTTGCCTGAAGCACAGTATTAAGGGTGACTTCAACTACGCCACGCGTGAAGAAATCATAGCCTTGATGAACGGCAGTGGCTCCGGACGTGTTCAAAGATAACTAATAAGTAGGACAGGTTTTCAACCTGTCCGTTTACCACTCCTTTTTTGCGTGATATGTGGCGAAAAAACATATGTGGCGAAAAAACACAGAGAAAGAATTCAAAGGAGTTCGCCAAGGTTGCATCACACTGATTTGCCTCAAATTGCTTGAAATAACACGCAGTTTTGAAAAAGACGTGGGTAGCAGACAGGTTTTCAACCTGTCCGTTTTCTGGACACGGACAGGTTGGAAACCTGTCCTACAGCATAAATTCACGACACGGAGTGTCGTGGCACACTGGCCAACTGCGCCACCGCGTAGGCACAGGCAACTTCCGGCACCGCCGGATACAACAATTCGGAAATATCCAGGACTTTTACGCTTCGCAAAGCGTCGTTGTTCGCGATGACGCGCTGAGCCAGAAATCGGCCTGATCCGGAAACCACGACCATCTGGCAGTCATAGCCAATCGGCGTTGATCGCAATGCGAGTTCCAACGCCGTACCTATTTGACGCTCCTGTTGCCGGGCGATGTCTTGAGCGATCTTCACGGCGTCAGGCAGCGATATCTCGGTGCGATCACAACACAATTGCCGTACGAGTCGGTCCCAGGCTTCGTCTCGAGTCGCCGCTCGCCCGTTCGCCGTATCGCAATCGTGGGGATCCTCGGGAAAATCGCCCAGCAGCAAATAGACATCCTGAATGGTGGCAAACAGTTCTGCCGCCAGCGGGCAACTTTGTTCATTCAACCGGACCGCCTGCGTCACGGCACACAAAGGAGTTCGCCGGATTCCTGTGTAAACCAATTCACCTGCGACCAGACGTTGAAAGTCAGTTCGCCCCGTGGCATAAACTCGTGATTGCCCCAGGGGAATGATGTCGGTCGTCGTCGTTCCAATATCAATCAGCAAGGCATCCTGCGACTCGAAATGCTTTGCCGCCAGCCATGTCGCCAGCGCGTGCCAATTGGAGGCCGTCAAAAACAGATCGTTGAACTGGACCGCGGTCGAGGCCATCAACGTGCCTCTGGTCGACCAGACAGAGACCAGAGTCGCTCCGGCCACGGATTGGACCGCAGACACAATTTGCCGGACACCCTCCTCTTTCGTACGATAGCAATCTGCCAGTTCCGCGGTCATCGTCACGGCGACATGGTCGATCCCGGAAAATGGTTCGATCAAGGCTCGTAACTCAGCAGCTAGACTTGCTGGAGATTTCCAGATCGCAAACGGACGCTGAGCCCAGTTTCCCAGGCAATCTGCCGCCTTCAGATTCGCACCGCCAATGTCCAGGCCCAATACTGCCATAATCGCAAGTTTCTAATTGTGAAATAAGACGTCCGTCGACCCGACGCCGATAAACCGTGCCCGTCCGTCGTAGCCGAAGTCGTGAGACTTTGGGCGAACGTCCTGGGGCGTGTGGATTCTCACGAATTCCGCGTCAAAAAGCGATCACGCAAATTGAATGCGCTCTTTTTCGAAAATCTGAGCCCCCACATCTTGCCCTCCGAATTGACGGCGAGCGCGCACGAAACGTATTCTGCGTGGGCGCTCTGAAAAATTGGCGGCCGATACCTTCCCACGATCGAGTGAGTTCTCGAGCCATACGTCGCATTGACGCACGGCTCTTGATTCGACTTGAGGGAATGGCGTTCGCATCCGAACTTATTCACGCCTGACTTAAGGGGTCCACATGCCGATGCCAGAATCTCACCCCACTTCGACCGGCTCGCAACTCAGCCGCCGCCATTTTCTGAGTTCGTCGGCCGTTATTGCTGGCGCGCTGGGAGCTCAAATCCTCGACACAGATTGCCAGGCCGCACCGCCTGCTGCAGCAACTTCTGCTCCAGCGAAGGAATCGCAGCCTCCGGTCGCAGCCCCGCCTTCGCATCCTCTGGAACCGCTCAATCAAACAGAGATTTCCCAAGCGGTCGATATCGTCCGCAAGGCAAAATCTGTCGACGAAAAATGGCGTTTCGTCACGGTCACCCTGTCTGAGCCAGCGAAAGACGTGCTCCTGACTTTCGTCCCCCATACCCCGTTCCCCCGACGGGCGTTTGTGATCGTGATTAATCGTACAACCGGCCAATCCTTTGAGGCTGTCGTCGACCTGAAAACGAACAAACTCGATCGATTCGATGCCTTGCCGGCCGGCCTGCAACCGTCCATTACGATCGACGAATTCGTTGAATGTGAAGCGGCCGTGAAACGGGATCCGCTGTTTCTGGCCGCTCTGAAAAAGCGAGGTAATCTGGATGTCAACTTGATCATGGTCGAACCCTGGTCTGCGGGAAACTACGGAACCGAGCTTCCCGAAGACAAAGGTCGGCGGCTGTCGCGGGCGCTGTGTTTCGTACGATCCGAAGCGACCGATAACGGCTATGCCCGTCCGCTCGATGGCGTGGTCGTCGTCATTGATTTGAACGCGATGTCCGTGCTGCGGGTTGAGGATTACGGCGTCATCCCGCTGCCACCGGAAAGTGGCAACTGGACGCGTCAATATTTGAAAGACGTTCGAAAAGATATTCGGCCGCTGGAAATCTCGCAAAACCAGGGCCCGAGCTTCACTGTCGATGGATACGAGGTTTCCTGGCAGAAGTGGAAGTTTCGAATTGGTTTCAGTGCCCGGGAAGGCCTGGTCCTGCACAACATCAGTTATCGCGACGGCGACCGCGAGCGACCGATTGTCGGGCGGGCTTCCGTGTGTGAAATGGTTGTTCCCTACGGCGATCCCCAGGAGAAATATTTTCGGAAGAATGCATTCGATATTGGCGAATACGGGATTGGGATGATGGCCAATTCGCTGGAATTGGGTTGTGATTGCCTGGGGCACATTCGGTATTTCGACGCCTGGATGTGTGACAGCCGAGGTCAACCGGTCAGTATCAAGAACGCCATCTGTCTGCACGAAGAAGACGTCGGCCTGCTGTGGAAACACACCGACTGGCGGAACAACCAGACCGAAACCCGCCGCTCGCGCCGACTGGCGGTTTCGTTCATTTCGACGGTGGGAAACTACGAATATGGGTTCTTCTGGTACCTGTATCAGGATGGCACGATCCAGTGCGAAATCAAGCTGACGGGCATCATGAACACCACGGTCCTGGCACCCGGCGAGAAGGCGGAATTCGGAACGGTTGTCGCGCCTCAATTGAATGCTCCCTTTCATCAGCATCTGTTCGCCGCCCGGTTGGACATGAGTGTGGATGGCCCTGAGAATTCGCTGTACGAAGTCAACATGGTGTCCCTGCCGCGCGGACCCGGCAATCCGCATGGAAACGGGTTTCAAGCCGTTTCGACGTTGCTCGAAACGGAATCTCAAGCCAAACGATCGGTCAATTCTGGAACGGCCCGCTTTTGGAGGGTCGTCAATTCAAATCGGAAAAATCGGCTGGGCCAGGCAGTCGGCTATCGCCTGCTACCAGGCGAAAATAGTCCGACATTCGTTCAACCGGATGCCGCAGTGCTGCGTCGCGCCGGATTTACGGCCCACAATCTGTGGGCCACGCCCTACACACCAGCCGAGCGATTTCCAGCCGGTAACTATCCCAATCAGCATCCCACGGGGGACGGGCTGCCATATTGGACGACTGCCAATCGAAACCTGGTCAACACCGATCTGGTCCTGTGGTACGTCTTCGGTCAGAATCATGTGCCACGTCCCGAAGACTGGCCCGTCATGCCAGTCGCAACGATCGGTTTTTCGCTGAAGCCAGATGGATTCTTCGAACGGAATCCGGCCCTGGATGTCCCCCCCTCAGTGACTGTCTAAGCGCCGGAGAGTCAATAAGTGGGTGACAAACCACCTGATTTTTCTGTAGGCGATGTCTCTCCGAGACTCGCAGTCGAAGAGGTTTGCCGTTCAGGCAAACTCTTCGACGTACCAGTTGTTTGGCAAGTTTTAAGTGTCGGATTCATCGATCGGGAGGGCGAGGATATCGCGGTTTAACCTTGCACTTGCCTATTTTTCCCCCCTCGCCTCGGTACTCCGGGGAGAGGGGCCGGGGGTGAGGGGCTTCGGTAGATGTCGTGATCGAAAACAACAAAATGATTGAAAACCATGCAAAAACTGGCATTTCCAATACAGAGCCAACCGATTTCCCCTCACCCCCAACCCCTCTCCCCGGCATACCAGGGCGAGGGGAGAATGGAACGTACGAGCACATCGACCGGCAGGTTCAAAGTTAAACCGCTGTAGGCAGGCGAAAATTGGATATTGACAAGAATTTGACGTCTTCCGTGATTTGTTTCGACTTTTGAATGCGACAAAATGCGGACATCAATGATCCCGGAGGGATCTCAGAAATTAGTCGGGGGTTGAGCGTACTCGCGACACCCCCGGTTCCGGTCCGAATTAAATTCTCGATCCCGGAGGGATCGCAGACCTCTCGAATAAGGTGGATCTCTAACGTGAAGAATTCCAGTATTTTGCCCGTGCTCGTTCTCTTTCTGCTCTTTTGTGTCGTCCCGCAACGCTCCGTGGCAGACCAGAAATATGGCCACGAACGAACCGTTTTTACACTCAGCGGCCATCAGGGATTCGTGATTCGGCCTGCGAAACCGGCCGCGGATGGAACCAAACCCTGGGCCTGGTACGCCCCCACGTTCATCAATGGGTACCCCAATCAATCGAACGAATGGTTGTTCAAGCAATTACTGGATGCCGGCTGGACGATTGCCGGCATGGAAGTCGGAGAATCGTTCGGCAGTCCTGCCGGCCGGAAAATCTATAGTGAATTTTATGCACACGTCGTGCAGGAATATGGATTGAACCCCAAGGCCTGCCTGGTCCCTCAAAGCCGCGGCGGTTTGATGCTGTATAACTGGGCCGTGGAACATCCCGATCAGGTGCAATGCATTGCCGGAATCTACACAGTCTGCGACCTGCGCAGTTATCCCGGACTCAAAAATGCCGCGCCGGCCTACGGCTTGACAGAAGACGAATTAACGAATCACTTGAAGGAACACAATCCGATTGACCGCCTGGAACCCCTGGCGAAGGCCAAAATTCCGATCCTGCATATTCACGGAGATTCTGACACGGTCGTACCACTCGATCGCAACAGTCAGGTCGTCTATGACCGCTACAAAGCTCTGGGCGGCCCGATGGAACTGTTAGTGATCAAAGGCAAAGGTCACGCCGAAATCCCCGAATTCTTTCAGTCGCCCGAAATGCTGAAGTTTCTATTGAGTCAAAAAAAGTGACAATTTTCGCTGATCTCTCGCCACCCCCTTGTGGCATTCTGTGCCGTTAACACTTTTTAATGAACGACAAAATGTGGATTTACAGCGGTTTAACCTTGCGCCTTCCGCATTGAGAACAGGGACTCGTGCCACTGCTTGCCGCTGTACTCGGCGGAAGCAGTGCAAAGACACGCTCGAATCAGCACTGCTTGGGGATTGAGTACAACCCCAAAGCAGTGGCACAGGCACAATCAAGGTTAAACCGCTCTAGCCACAGATTCATACAGATGAAACCCCGCGCGGGCGAAGTCCGCAACCTAACCTCCTTCTGAACTTCGGTAGAGCCAAGTCAAGTTTTCAATGACAGAAAAATGGGACGACAGAAAAATGAGTGATGTTGCAGTTGTTTCTGCTTCGCATTTTTCTGTCGTACCATTTTTCTGTCAAAAATCCTCTTCTTTCGCGTTCCAGTCTTGATCAGGCAAGCGTTTACGCCGTGAAGGATTCTGGTATGACGAAAATCCCTACGTCGTAAGACATTCATGCTGACGTGGAGAGCCGAAACTCTGAGTTTCATTTTCGAGGATCAAGTTTGTCACCAATTTGGCGAGGAATCGAGTTTTGTACCCAATTGGCGAGTAACCGAGTTTTGTACCCAATTGGCGAGTAACCGAGTTTTGTACCCAATTGGCGGGTAATCGAGTTTGTACCCAATTGACGAGGATCAAGTTTGTATCCAATTGGATACAAAGTTCTGTCGACGTCGTCCAGTGATTTGCATCCGCTCCGAGTTCGACTTTGGCCACCTTGCGTGGACGGCCTGACACAAAGTCTTTGGCAAATCAGTAATGTTCGGTTATTTGAAAGACCTGCCGATACAAAGGTACTTCAATAATTCAAACAGGATTTTGAAACACAGAGAAACAGAGGACACAGAGGCTTTACATTGAGATTTCTCTGCGTCCTCTGTGCCTCTGTGTTTCAAATTTCAAGCATTGATCGATCAACTTTTTTGCAAAGATGGCCAAAGTCGAGCTACAGCGGTTTAACCTTGAGTCTGCCTATTTTTCCCCCCTCGCCTCGGTACGCCGGGGAGAGGGGCCGGGGGTGAGGGGCTTCGGTAGACGTCGTGATTAGGAACAACAAAATGATTGAAAAACATGCAAAAATGGCATTTCCAATACGGAGCCAACCGATTTCCCCTCACCCCCAACCCCTCTCCCCGGCGTACCAGGGCGAGGGGAGAATGGAACGTACGAACCCATCGACCGGAAGATGCAAGGTTAAACCGCTTTAAGAACTCACGCAAACCCATGACGGGATTCTCCATCTCCAGGTGACGACACGTCGCTTCCCGATTTGCGAAGCTCGACAACGAATTTTGTCACCACGCCGCCCCTATTTTACCAGTACACAATTCAGCAAGCCAAATTCTGACGAGCCTAGGAGGCGATTCGCGAATCCCCCGCCACCCCGCTCGCCGGAGTGGTTCAACGGCCTTTGCACGACTTGTTAACCGTGCGACGTATAGAACTCCCTGAAAAAAGAGTCCTGCAGCGGCCGTGGACCCACCGCGGCCAGTCCGTTGGCGGGGGATCGGCGGAAAGTGTCATTCTGCTGACACTTGTGTCTCGACTTGCATTAAAACGTTTCAAATTCGGGAGCGGGTGTGACACACCGAATGGCGACGAAATGTGATGTGTATATATGTATAAAAACGTCAAAAAAATGTCGCCAAAACGCGAAAATGTTTTAGGTCAACGTTTGCGCCACGGACGAGAGTGCCGAGCGACACTGAGAATTCCCGGATTTGGAAGAATCTGCGATGCTCACAACTTCTTTCGCAGCAAGGAGGAATGTGATGATCATGGATGGTCAAACGCGCCAGTTGTTTCGAAATTTGGAAACGGATCCAATCTGTCAGTGTCCGCGAGGAGAGCAGGGAAGTACGAGAAAACGGCACGGAAATATCGGCATTTGAATGATGTTGATCGAATGCAACGACAACGCAAACTCGAATGTCTCATTGGCCACTAAGTCGCCGTCAGCCCGGGATATCGGCACGCGTCAGACCGTCTTGCAGGTTGCCACTGATCTGAATCGAATGTCCCCAGAACAGATCACCGTCGTTGTGCCAGAAATCAAACCCACCTTCGTCATCAAATCCGATCGACTCGAGTTCCATTCGTGAGAGGAATTCCGACACTTCTCGCCGAACCCCCGTGAACTCATGTCCTTTTTAAAGGAAATTTAGCCACGGATCTACACGGATGAAACACGGATTGGAGATCAGGATGTGTGAGGATTTTCAATATACGAATCAGAATT
>JAQGHT010000482.1 GCA_028291565.1 Planctomycetaceae bacterium
CTCTCGCCTGACCAGCGAACCAGAGAAAAGAAACCGGCGAAGCACCGGTTCCCAGTGGATTTCCATCGGGGTATCGAACTCTTCGGCGAACATTCCGCCCGTTTGTCGGAACCGGGGTACCGAGAAATCATCGCCGAGTGCGGCGTGATTGTCGTCGAAGGATTCAATGACGTCATCGGACTCGATGCCTTGGGGATTCCGGCTGTGGGCATCATGTCGAACAAGATCACGGAGGGACAAATTGCGAAAGTCGAACGCTGGGCAAGACTGCTGGCCTCCGGCAAAGTCACGATTCTTTTCGATGCGGATGACGCGGGAGATGAAGGAGCGAAGGAAGCGGCCTGGCAGTTGCTGCAGCGGGGTCTCGACGTGCGTCTGGGCTGGTCGCAAGAGATGTACGCAGGCGTCTTCAAAGGACGCCAGCCAGAAGGAATTAAACAGGACGAATGGGAACGAGTGATTCACGCTTCCGTCACGAGGACGCTTTGAGTGAATTGCGCGGATGGGCTTCCTGTAGCATTTCCTCGACGCTCCATTCACCGACGTCACCCGCATCGGCCTGATCGAAGCCGACCTGCAACTCGGCACGGAGTTGCTCCTCGACCAAGCGATGGAACTCATCCCGAGCGACGAGCACAGACACGCGTTGCGTGCGGTCGTCCTCGACCTCGACGGGGCCACCGTCGCGATTCTGAATGACCCGCCGCTGTTCTTCAGAGAGTTTGGGAATCATGTCGCGATTATAGCGTGGGGCGATCAAGCGGCGATAGAAATTCAGCGGAAAAGCGAAGGCGGCGAAAGCAGCGAACGCCGGTGGCGGCTCCGGCCGCCGCAGCATGGAGCGGGCGTCCCCGTGCCACGGGCACGGACGCACACGGACGCCCGCAGTGAGTTTTTGAGCGGCGGACGACCACTCGTCGGCAGCATTGAACCGCTCAGCGGTTGTGACGCCGCCGGGCGCATCGTGCGGGAGCCATGTCGCGGACCAGCCTTAGCTGGCTGCGACCCCCGTCGGAGCGCCGCGTCAGTCACCGAGTTAACGAGGGGCTAGCGTGTCGTCCTCCGGCGGGGGTCGCGGCGGCGGCCGTGACATGGTCTCCGTAATCGCATCGCCCTTTCATGGCTTTCGGAAGCCATCAGAACGGTTGATCTCTGATCGCCTGCCGGTCGCCGTTCGATCGCCAGAAGGGGCGAACGGTCGGCGAGAACGCGGCGTTTTATCGCTCACTTCGACGGCGGAGATCCGCACGTGGGAGGATTGCCTGCTCAATGTCAGCGATATTGGCATCGTACAGACCCTCATAGACATTGCACCATCCCGGCAACGTCGGAGTGTCACTCCCCTGCTGCTGAATTGTGAGAGTTCGGTCGACTTCCGGCTGCACATTCACATTGATGATGTGAATGACGAGTTGCTGATTTTCGCGCAAAGATTGTCCCAGCACTCGCTCCAGAGTTTGCCGGTCGCGGACATTCAAATCGCCAACATTGCGGATAAGAGATTCCATATGTTTGAGTGTACTGGTTTCAAAGCTCGACGGGCAATCCGAATCGAACTACGGTATGTTTTCCAGTTTTCCCGCGTCCGGGACATTTCTCGTCACGACTCGATCATGACGTGGATGTGTCATCTCTAGACGACCTGCTGTCTCATGGTGGAAGCTCCGCTGTTTTCTTCCGCATGGAAGTCTGCGGACCGCTCCGGCGGTCCGTCGTCTGATCATCAAAAAAAACTCTTAAAAGCAGGCAGGCCGAAGCCTGCGAGCCTTTGTTTACATATATATATTTGTAATTAGCTTTGTAGGAGTGTTTGGAGCATGAAGTTTTCGGCATCCAATAGGCGAAAACTCCGGCACGCATTTTGAAAAACATCCGGTAAACGCCGATAGTTTCGCAAAAAACATCCGGCAAACGCCGATACCTGCCAGCAAAAAACATCCGGCAAACGCCGAGTCTCAGAGGATCGTCACGCCGTTGATTTCTCCTTGGCATTTTCCTGTGAGAGAACCCAGACCGCATACTCGGGGAACTGGAAATCCAGCTTCTCGATGCGAGCGACTGTCGCATCATGAGCGGCCTGTTGATATCGCTCCGGCTCCGTCCGCTTCGTAAGTTCCAGTAGTGATTCATACGTCTGTTTGAATTTCGCACGCCCCTCGTCCGAAGCGAGGTACGCACGCAAGCCCGCAGTCCTCGCTTCGTTATATCGCCGCAGACATTCCTGCTCTGTTTTCGCGAATGCAGCCTTGTTCCGCTCCCACTGATCTTGTTCAACCTTCTTTTCATGAGCATAGACCCAGTCCGGCGGTAACCGATCATTCTGCACGGCGTCCATAAAAAAGGCAGCCGGTGACACCTTGAAGCCTGGGAATCCCTTTGGCTTTTCGTGCATGGCGGCGTCCGTGATGCTCACCCACTTCTTGATCAGTCCTCGGGTTTTTGTCTCGAAGATTCGGCGGATCCCGGCTTGATCGATGCCGATCGTGCGGAGTGGTTCGTACAACGGATCATCCGAAATCGCATTCTTTTCGCTTGTGGTGCGTCCGGCCAGCGGTAGGCGGAAATACTCCCCCTGAAACAGTGTGACGACGTAGGAGCCCTTCCCACGCTTAAGAAACAGGTCCTTAGGATCGGTCTGCCCCTTGCCAAGTTCGATAACCCCGTGCTGCAGTAATTCATGGATGCAATTCAGGAGATCGAATTTTCGCTTATAGAGCGGACGACTAGCCGCGAACCCCAGCCCATTGATGGTCAGGTCGTCGACATTGAAGAACACTTTCTTCGACCGCCAAAACCGATCCTTGAGTTTGAGAAACAAGCGGCGTGATGCCGGAGTGAGGTCTTGATACAGGTCTAAATCGAAGAGCAGGTTCCCGCCGGTCATCTGACAAAAGCGGAAGAACGCAGGGTTCCATTCGATTCTCCAACAGCGGTCGTTGTCCACCCGCTCCCCTGTTCCGCCGACGGTGGGAAGAAACATACTGAGAAACTGGAACGCCACATTCTCATGTTCCTGCGTCTCGGGATTGTAAAATCCCGTGTTCTGGTAACTCGTGGTGGCAAGACGCAGCAGCGACCCGCGTAATTCTCCGTACTGGTAGCCGCCTGTCGCAAGGCCCAGGTGACGGAGCATCCAGTACGGTGTGGCCAGTAGGAGCGGGTCTGCCTGCGGCTTGCGGAGCGTCGCACCCAGCAGCCCCCACAGCACAAACTCGTCGATGGGCTGAAGCCCCAGTGCCGAGCGGACCGTGACGTGCGCCATTTCCCTTCCGGCGGGGGTGGTGAACCCGTAACTGGTCTCGAACACGGGACTCAGAAGTATTCCTCCCTGGAGTGGCCAGAGGGCGGTTTCCAGTAGGGACAATTGAGCAATCCCCTCTCGCTCAATGCCCGGCAGCCGGTAGCGGTTGGTCGGTGTCGAGCCGTCTATCGTTGTTTCGGGCGTCATGGATAGCGGAGAGAATGGTCCGAATGGCACAAACGGTCAACGTATTGGGCTTGCATTGGGATCGGCGGATGACGCGTAATGCGCTCCGCGTCATGGGTTTATCGGAACAAGCGGCCGAAGAATCCCTGTTTCTGCTTCTGCGGCTTTGCAGCCGTCTTGGGCGGTGTCTTGGATGCCGGCTTTTGTGTGGCCGCGTCTTTGGTCTCGGCATCGATCGGTTTTGACTTGGAACGAGACGATCCATCGGTCAACACCAGTTGCTGCTGCAATGTACCGATGAGAACATTTCCTTCACGAAGTCGTTCGCTCAATCCGTTGATGAGTTCCATCTGCGTGGCCATCATCGCGGCCTGCTGGGTGATTTGTAGATTCTTCACGTCGAGTTCCTTGCGGAGCATCGAAAGCAGTTCCGCTTCACTGTCATGCAGACTGCGGGCATCAGACCGAGGAGTCCCCTTCTCCGACACCGATTTCGGTGGCACCTCCCGCCGCAGCAGTTCCTCGCTGATCCGCCAGGCAAAATTCTCACCCTTGATGCGGTATTGCTGGACTTCGTCAACGGACGGCTGAATGTGTGCTCGATCCGGATGGTCTTTCGTCTCCAAAATCGGATAAATAATCCGGCGAATGGAACTCGGCGACTTACCCGTATTTTCGGCGGCCTCTTTGACGGTGAGAAATTGTGTCATGGTGGGGGATGGGAGTGACGCATTCAGCCTACCACGCCGGCACCCCATGACAAGGGATTCCGGAACCATTCCGGGTCGGGTTTCGAGATATCATGCCGGTGCCATTTCGAAATGATTTCAGGATGCATTTTACAGGCTTTCAATCGGGCATCTGCCCAGAATTCAGTACCCCTTCAGGAGTGGTTCCGGAAGAGGAGGGGATTGTCAGTAAATGGGTCGCCGCTGGAAGGGGATCTGGGATGATTCCGGAATCGTTCCATTCGGCATTTCACGGATTGGCTCCGGCAGCATTCCGGTGAGATTTCAGGAACGTGAAAAACCGTTACCAGACTGGTTTCACAGCCTGCCACATGGCAACATTGTGGAATGTTTCGGACAGGGTTTCAGACAGCCCTCGAACAAGGTTTCACATTCGCAAATCATGAAAGGGGATTGCTCGTCCCGACAGTAGCTTCCGGCGAAAAAATGTCTTCAAGTCGGTGCGTACGGCGAAGATTTGTCGCGGTGAAATTAATCGAAATCAAACTCTCGTTGGACCGAGCGTTTGGGGAGTTGCAAGATCACCTTTCCGTTGGCGGCGCGCCAGAAATCTCCCGGTTCCACATTCAGGCATTTCCAGATTGCGTTGGCCTGATCACGGGTGAGTCGCTGCAGAAACAAAGTCTTGGTGAAATACTTGGCCTCACCGACAAGTTTTCTGTTCATTCCGAGGACCTGCTTCAGCCGTTGTCGCTGTTCGAATCTCTGATTGTAGAGAGAGTTCTCGCGATAGACGTACGTGATTCTTTCTGGGAAAAAATCGTCGTCCGGCTCGAGTGGCATTATCGATGGTCCATCACCCCAGTGTTTTCCCTTCGTCGCACACAGAGTTTCCCCTATGGCGCCGATCGCAATTGCCTGTTCGAATTCGACACGGGCGATAGGGGATCGAGAGACAGAATCTGCTGCGAGACGTCCTTCAGAGATGAGTTCTTGCACTTTATGATTCCGCAGACAGGCATTGACCAAGGCCCTGGCGATTGCACCAGACCTCTCGGCCCGTTCTCGGAATGCCTCATCGGACTCCTCAGGGAATCGCACTCTGCGAGTATAGCAAAGCCTCCAACATGATGTTGGAGGCAGCGTCTGGTCACAAAGTCCAGTCAGAGAGTGCCTGGCAAGTTGCGAGCGCAATAAGCCGGTCGAATGCGGGGTAACCAGAAATTTTCGGCGGAAAGCCGTCTTTGCGGAGCCATTCCAACAAATCGTCAGCTCGTTCTATCGCCGTTCCCCACATTGCAGTGGCGACCGCTTCTTCGATTTCCTTCCACGTGGCATTTGGATCAATGAGACACCTCCGATTTTACGGAAGTCTCGCGCTTGAAACACTCTTCGCAGCAAATAATTGCAATCGGCTGCGACCACACTTCAGTTCCGATGAGCTTCACTGACAGGGTGCCACATTTGGCGGTCGCGGCGGTCAGTTCCTTTTTGCAGAAGTGACAACCGGCTTTCAGCATTTCGGACAGGTCTTGCATTTGCGTCTCCTTTCGTGCTGGTGTGAGAGGTCAGACCGCCTCAGTCTTCCACACGAATCGGCGATGCGCAATGAGTTCACCTGATGGTTCGGCAAACGTCACGAACTGCTGATCGAATTGCAACGGTCCCATTGACTTTCCATGTCACGAATCTTTGAACCCTTCCATCGCTATACCGGCAAGGCCCCGAGTGCCTCAGAATCCATTCCTAATGCCATTTCATGAGTTTTCTACGGAAGTTGTCAGGCATGATGCCGATATCCATCCGTCGGAAATGTCCAAGCTCCCAAGAGAATAGGGGAGTGCCGTGCCGACAAGCGGGAGAACACGGGCAATGTTCAACAACCAAAAACGATGGCTGACTGCGTGCCGAGGCTTGTGATACTCTCTGTCTTGCCCATGTCCACAGTGACCCGCGATTCGTTCGGCCCTTTGGTAGCTTATCTTGTCCCAGGTGCAACTGTCCTTTGGGGGCTCAGCTTCTTCTCGACGACATTGCAGTCGTGGTTCATTTTGACCCGCCCAGACGCACCTTCATTGGGTGGATTCTTGTACTTGACCGTGGCCGCCGTGGCTGCAGGTATGACGGTCAATGCGATACGCTGGGCCGTTATCGATACCGTTCACAAAATGACCGGCCTTCAGTCCGCCCCCATGGACTTCTCACGCTTGGGACAAAATGTGGAGGCGTTCAGTTTGCTGATAGAGATTCATTACAACCACTACCAGTATCACGCGAATATGGCGGTGGCAACCGTCATCGCTTACGCCTGCTACCGGATTCAGTTGGACTCGCTTCAAACTTGGGGTTGGGCAGACCTCACCGTTGTCATACTGGAGATCGTTTTCATTGCAATGTCGCGTGACACTTTGCGGAAATACCACTCAAGAGGTGAACAAGTCCTCTCGGGGCGTCATTCGAGGTCGGGAAAGTGATACATGCCCTGGTTAAGAGCCGAGTATGGAACTGTGTACTTTCTTGACAGGAACGAGTTTACTTCAACACTTGAGGTCACTTTTGCGTTGCATCGGCCATTATTGTCGAATTGCTGGTATTCCGGGCGTCCGACAATTCGTTTCATTGGGACAGGGCCGCTGTCAGGAATTCGGTTAACGAAAGCCCATAGATCCGACAGAATTCCTCCAGTTCAATGACGTCGATTCGACGTTCGCCCGATTCGATTTTCGAAACAAATGAGGCGTGTGCTCGGAATTTCTTCGCGACTTGCGTTTGAGTCAATCCAGCCGTCTTCCTCGCTGCGCGTAGAGCAGTCAGCACGCGGCGATAACGCTGATTGTAGCGGGACTTGTCCATGAGGCTTGGCAACCATTTCGATGTTTGGGATTGCCGCAGCCTATTGCACGTCTTAGAATTTCCCAAAATGGGAAATTCCTGAAGTTCTGCGGCGGAGATGGAATGATGGCCCTTGTTCCTTGCAGTGAATGCGGCCAACAAATCAGTGAACGAGCTATGAACTGCCCGCACTGTGGCTGCCCTTCGGCCTCGTTTTGCGTCCCTGAGCGAGCGAGCATTGCTGCTCGGTTCGGCCGAGTATTGATTCCAATGTCCGGGGTCTTTGCAGCCGATTTTCTGCTCTGTTTGCCTCTCCTGGTCTTCGTTTACGGTTTCACGTTAGGCATTCTCAGAGCTGGACTGTATCTGGCGATCCTGTCGTTGATGTGCGAGTTCTTCCTT
>JAQGHT010000527.1 GCA_028291565.1 Planctomycetaceae bacterium
CGTGGTCATGTGATTGCCCACCACAGCCGCGTATTTGTGACCACTTCAAACTCCTGCCCAAATACCTCGTTCACTGCCCGCATCACGCCAGGGTCCGGCGGCCAATAATCATGACCGCAGATTAGCCCGCCGGGCTTGACCAACGCGCGCCACGCCTGAATGTCGGCCATCACATGCTCATATTCATGCGATCCATCAATGAAGACGGAATCGAGAACTGTTCCCCGGGAATGTAAACTCAACGCCGCTGCCAAAGAGCCTTCTCGCAAGAATTCCAAAGTCACACCCGGGTTATGTTCCCGAATCGCGTGCGCCGTGGCTTCCTGCACCGATAATAGCCATTTGGCATCCGGCACTGGACAAAAACATTGAGGTGCGGCCAAGTCCGCGGCGAAGACCTCGCCCTCCGGAATCGCCAGGCAGCTCGTGAATAAGGACCGGCCGCAAAACACCCCGATCTCCGCGTGGCTTCGCGAGTTCGTCAAGTGATCGAACAACCAGCACAACTCGGAAGGCCAAGTCTGGCCCGGAATCTCGTAGGCGCGGGTCACCGCTTCGTGACGATCAATCATGGATAGCACCTTCCCGCCGCTGGGCAGACCACTATCCCACCGGCTAACTGGGCAATCCGCTCCGCCTGCCGGGGTTCCGATTCGATGAATAGCGGCGGCTGGATCGCATGTCGCTGCAATAAGAATCTCTTGTAATGCTCCGCTTTGAACCTGGCCACATCGCTGTGTGATCGTTCCACGTTATTTTGCCACGGGCCCATTACAAGCTGCTTGACCGACACTCCATGCCGCGACAACCAATCCATCGTTTGTGTTCGATATTTCTCCAGGCGGGCGGTAACGATCAGCGGTACGGGCGTTTTGCGGTTGAGGTACAGCGGCGGGGCATTCCGCAGGAATTCCGCGTAGCGTTCGCCGTCGTCATCCGATCCAGCAGGACAGTCATGACACAGGACGCCGTCAAAATCGACCGCCGAATGGGGTGAGAAAATACTGTTTGACAAATTCCATTCGAGCAAATGAGGATGGGGCAGATCATGAACCCAAAGATCCGGCTTGTGATGCGCCGCCGGATTGACGTACACGGCGGCCCCAATGGCTTCCGGATACGTCTGTCGTACCACTGGCATGACATATTTAAACGAATTGCCGCTCATCACCGTATCGTCAATCACCACCGCGCGGCCCAACCCCGCGATGTTTCCCGTCAGACGCCAGCCATTTCCGGCCGGGACCAAGTCATAACTTGACTGCCGGAAGATAGTCAGCGGACGATGGAGCAGCATGCTGACCATTGTGGCCACACACAATCCCGATCGGGCGATCCCAATGATCATTGAGGTATCCGCGGGCAATCGTGACGCCAGGATTTTCGTGTCGTCCATTAATCGGGCGGTGGTAATGAACATGGGGGTGGCCGTGCTGACCACTGCGAAGGGATGCTTCACTTTCGCTGCCTGTGGGCGCACCGGTGGCTTGGCTCGCGAATCAACTCCGACGGGCCCCCACTTCGGCGGATTGAGAGGGCATTGACTCGACGCATGCGACAGTTTGTTCGCGAGCGAATTCGATTTATTGCAGGCGCAACCGCAAAGTTTACATCGTCCACGGTCAAAGTGTTCGCATGCCTGACAAATCGCGAGTCGTTGATCCCGAACGTCCGCATCCACGTAGACCTTTCCCGTGGTCACGCCGCGAATGGCCGTATTGGCCAGAACTTGCGAAGCGGTTTGCACTCGCTCAGCAACAGTCATGCGTCGGGATTCCTGACGCAACCGCCTGCCGACGTTGTCGTCGGGCTCCAGTCCCCACAGGACCCGATATTGGCGACATTTTTCGGGAGTCAGCACCTCACCACGGCATATCTCTCGTTGCCGTCCCGTGAACTGTTCGCACTCAGGAAATTGTACAGCAGAAGGCAATTCTGATTTGGAGTCTAAATCGCTCATGAGTTCACTCCGTGACGACAAAATCCTCGCCATCAAGCGAGAATGTGAAATAGACGACAGGATCACAACTTCCAGTAAGTGGCACATTTCCGCCGGGGACGAACCCCAAAAACCACTTTTCTCCATCACAAACGATGGCGTAGGGTGTAGTCTGGTAGGGCCAACAGGGGCTTCCCATCTGCTGCGACCAAACAAAAGGTGGACTGTCGTCACTCGACGGCCTCAAAAACACCGTTGAACCAGCGCTACACGAGAGCGTCAATGATAATGGCTGAGTTGCACAACACGGACCAGGAGGGGGCGGAACCGGATTGCATACTTCACAGGAGCCACAAGACAAGTCTCGAATCCTCACACTTCCTACATTTCCAGCTTCATAACCCGATAAGACAAATGTCTCGTCAATGAGTGAGATAAATCCTTGACGGTGGGACCCACCTCCACCGGACTCGCTCAAGACCCACGCCACTCCCTCGTTCGTCTCACAAATTGTCCCGTCAATATCTTCTGGGTTCTGCGCAATCTCAAAGATGATGTTTTCGTCGATCGTCGCCGCGCCAGCCCCGTCCGGCAACGACAACGACGCCGTCACATGAATTCCACATAATCCGCTGCTTACAGGCAACAAGGTGATACTCATACTGAACGACTGCGACTCGTAGGGGAAGCCCTCTGGTGTGATAGTCTGATCGGGAACTGTCCAGCCGTCACAATTAAAGGGGGCGGCGATTCCAACGCGGTGATCTGGAATGATCGCGGGAGGGTGTCTTACAAAGTGAACCCCAATGTGGAGTTCGATGCACAAGACAGCAGGCAGGCAGTTCGCGCACGAACAGGGCGAATCTGCGACTTTCGCAATCGGATTTTCGACGACGGCCGATACTCCAAGAGTCACGTCAAGGAGATCACCAGCTTCATTTTCCACCGTGAAGCTAATCGGGGGGAGAGTTCCCTCGTAAATCAGGTCATACGACAGCAGTGATGACGAAACGATCGTGAGGCACCCCGCCGCAGTGTCGATCAATTGCACATCAAGATCCAAGCCAACCCCATCGGCACAAGATCCATGCCCCATGTAACCACCGCAATCGTACGGCAATCGGAACCCAAACGTCCTGCAACACTCTGAGTATTTCGAATACGGTCCCGGCGTCACTGCCACTTCCGCGCAAATATACTTCGGCTTACACGGCAGACAAGACCTGCAATTTTGATCCAGAACCTCGCAACTATTGCAGCAACCAACAGTTTGCATGACCATGGTGAATCTCAATCAGCAGCAGTTGTGAGACAGGACGTGAATTACGGACGAGTTCCGGTGCCAATTTTGACCATTCATGCCCAGACCGAAGGTCTGCCAATGCCGACGGCCAGAGAGCAATACCTCTTTTTCGATTTACCCGTGAAACAAAATCACAAATCTCGGTTGGGCGACAGCGACAGCATTTCTCGTGCAAAGTGAATGGACGCGATCAAAGCGTTCACTGACCGCCCCCTTCTTGAACGCCGTGACGGATTTTCGGATCGAGAGTCTCCTGTAATCGATATCGTGAGATTTCGCGGCGATCGAATGTCTGAGCCAATGATTCAGTAAAAATCCAATTACTTCGCACAGGGAATCAGTAAAAGTTTCATCTTCTAGCAAGATATTCCAAGTGGTCCAAATTCTTACGAATTCGGTGAAAAGATCTCTCACGGCGCACTTTCCACGTGCCGGTCCGTCAATTCACTTCCCCTAAGACTGCACACCTGCCCAAGAAAAATTCGGACGATCGACTTTCGTTTCGGTCGAGCGAATTCTCGATTCCGACAGTGGCGTTCAACTCGCTCACTTCGTGACTTCCATCAGTGAACGCGCCCCCCGGCAATGCTTTATCCCAGCTGTGAACAGTACTGGCTGAAATTGTAGATAAATACACATTTTCATTTCCAAGTCAACTAACCTCCTCAAAAAACTCGTCGATCCCGACCAGAGTGATCACCATAGGAACAAATATTCTTCCCAACATTCCCAACATGACGCGCATTCGAATTGGAGTTCCGTCGATTTCGGATTACGCTCTCGATTACGCTCTCCGTCTTCTAATACGGGGGATTGAATCGACCAGGTGAGCGGCCGGTGGAAGCCCAATCGTTCTTCGTTATTTTGTCAGCCTGCGAGGCCCAAGCGTCTGACAAAGTGAACTTCGACTATCCGCTTCGTCAGTGCTTTAAGATCTTGATTTCCATGTCGTTGCCGGCGATAGATTGAAAGTGGTTGGCACTTTGACTTGGCTGGGAATATGCGGAGCGCGAGGGGCACGACGCTCAGACTCTGGCTCTCTTTTCCCGGTTAAATGTTCCTGAACCCGAAGCGCCGGGTTGCAGCGAATTGTTCAGCACGCGGTCCGCCAACTAGCGGCCGAATTCGAATAGACGATTACCCCTGAAGTCGCAGAACGAACGGTCGCTCTCACGTCCATCTTCTTGCTGGGTGAATGTCGACCGGCCAAATCCATCGACGTTCTGCGGTTAGTTTGCGAAGACATGTGTTTCATGCGAGATGTTCTGACAAGGCGCCAATCTGTTGGCGACCTTCGAGACGAAACGCTCTCACCTGGGATTTCTACCGGCATCGAGTTGGCTCAAGAGCCGAATGCGGTCGCGCTGGATGCGGTGATCGGGGTGCTGGCCCACAAGACCGGCGTTCCTCGCGAGACTATTAACGGCCAGTTCCGGGAATCTGACTTCGAAGCGGCGCTGGCAGATGTCTTCGTCGGACAACCTGTGGCGGTGCGTGAAGTGGTCACGGAACTGGAACTGATATCGGCCGGACTGGTGGAACCGAATAAATCAGCGTCGGTGATGATGCTCACCGGCATGGCGGGCGTCGGTAAGACCGAATTGGCCAAACGTGTGACCGAACTCTATTCCTCGTCGCCGCGACTGCAAGTCTATTCGATGGGCATTTTCACCGAAACACATAGTGTTTCAGGGATTATCGGTGTTCCGTCTGGCTATGTCGGACACGACGAGGGAGACCGGCTGATCAACGAACTTCGGGCTAATCCCTGTGCCGTTTTTCTATTGGATGAGGCGGAGAAATGTCATCCCAACGCCTGAAAGCCGTTTGTGAACCGGTTTGATGAAGGTTGGATCTGCAATCAACGGGGAGTCAAGGCGTATGCCGATCGAGCAAACTTCATTTTGACGACGAATGCCGGAGATCGCAATATTTCGCAACGGACTCGGTCCGGGAAATCACAGGAGGATATGTAACCATACACTCGAAAAGTGAAGGGATAGACTGGCCATGCTGGGGCGCTTCAATGGCGGTCGAGATGACGTCGAGTAAGTTTCGCCCCTGTTGCCGACAGTTTTCGATAATCGAGAGTAACGTTTCCACGAAGCGACTGGCTAAAGCACTTTGAGTTCCAAACGACAGCTTCCGCCAAGTCACCGCGTGTCGCAAGACTTGTTCGGCTCGATTGTTAGTGGGTTCGGCAACCGCATGATCTCGGAAATGCCACAGTTGATCCCACCCTGCGCAACAGGTCGCTTCGCACGGCGCGAATCGGCCCGTGGTCAGTGCCGCGGCCTGCCTTCAGCGTCTGCCGCATGCCTACCCAGACGTCGCGACCGATGCGTCACTTCAGGGCGATGCGGCTAATCTTCCCGGCGCGGTAGTTATGCCAGTGCTCGAAGACATTTTGCAAATAGGAAAGCAACCTCTTTCCAATGATTTCATCGATCGTCGCCTTCTGACGTTGTATGATTTCGAACAAAGAACGGATGATCGACTGCGTCTCGGGCGTCTGGCGTGCTACCATCTCTTCCGTGACGGGGACATCCATGATCCCCTGCATATTGCGAATCTGCTGATCTTTGCGTAGATCATTTATTTCCGACTCCTTCTATTTCGTTCACAACCGGGTGTGAACGGCTACGGCGGATCGGCTTGTCGCATGGAAAGACAGGTGGTCTGGGAGTTCGGCGATCGCATATGAATTATCGACGTCGAGATGACAAGAACGTCGTTGTCCAAACGATCTCAATGAGCCAAATCCAAAGGCCAATGGTTCTGCTGGAATAATGCAGCTATTCCGGATGTCGCATTTTCAGCAGCCACCGAGACAAATACTTGATTTCGTCGATTGTCAGCGGCTCAATTCCAGTCATCGTCACGGATTTCAAATAGAATTGTGTTGAATTGCTGCAGCTCGGAAGATTTCAATTTGGGGGTCGACTTGATTGGTGGGAGCGAAACGGGCAGAATTCCGTTTTCAGTTTGAAGTCCCTGCTACCCGATGAGTTACCTAGACGGCCGTCAACATCGCAAAAAGTGGCACTCAAGTGGCAGCCTCGGTAGCGCGCCGCGTAATGCCAATTGAGGATTCAGTTGCAATTCTCGGCATAACTTCTGTCGGCTCGCCGTATCACGACCTCACTGCCAAGAAGTGCCGCGGTCTGTAGTTTTCTCGGACCATCTTGTGACGCCACTTTTGCGGTCACGATAAACTACCCACAACGCTGCGGCGCGGCATTGTTTTCGCCACAAGACCCCTCGCGTTTGGAGAAGGGGCCTTGTGGCGAAGTCAATTCTGCAAAACTGGCTGGATGCAATCTATCCGCGAAAGAGGTATTGTTTCTCA
>JAQGHT010000532.1 GCA_028291565.1 Planctomycetaceae bacterium
GCCACGAAGAAGATGGTTCTGCAGGAGATGCTGGTGAAGGAGTTGCAGGGCGGTCTGAATCCCAACAAAGCGGTGCAGGACATCTTCAAGAATCAGGGGATTACCGCAATCCAGACCCGTGCCGGCAAACGAAACCTTGAAGATTACGCAGACATCTTGGTTCGCTCAATCTCCACCGAGGCCCACAATGCGGGAGCCGTTTCGCGGTACACGGCGAATGGCGTGGAGTTCGGCCGCGTGATCGAACGGGAAACCGCCTGCAAAATCTGCAAACCGATGGACGACAAGATAATCTGGCTTGGAGATCCGCGACTTCGCCCAGGCTATCACCCACGCTGCAACGGGGGCATTGCACCAGTCATTGGAAATGTGGACAATCCCATCCGATCCCCGGACGATCCGCGAATTCCGCAGGCGACGAGGGATGCGATGCTGAGGAAATAGGGACTCTTGAGATGGTTGACCATTCAACGCAACCGCCGCCGGTTGGGCTGTCGAAATACTGCCGAATGGTGATTGCACGTTCGCTCGACGATGCTTCCAAGGTGACTGGGATCAGACCGATCGTGTTATTCTGGGTCCTCATCGCAACTATCATCGGCGCCCTGTATTTTTCCATTATCTCCGACTGGTCTCAGGCATTTTCCAAATTCCAATGGCAAGTATGCGCAGCGGGTGGTGCGATCACAGTTCTATTGGCTGTCGCAGTTATTTGCATGATTCGTGCACCCTATTTGCTGCATCGTGAACTACTTGAAGCGGAAAGGAAGCGAATTGCGGCGGAAGCCGATGAAGCATCTGCCAGACAGGACAAAGAACTGCTGCATACTGCTCTTGAGAAACTGGCCGCTCCAAATCCGGCCCTAAAAATCCAACGCAAGCAAATCAATGATTTTATTGTCGAACTTCAACAATTGCTGGGTGGACTTAATACCGGAGTGTCTAATTGTGCCCCCTCGTTTTACACTTTGGACTCGCAGATAAAGATCTATGTGAAGAGAGAGATTCCGGCCTTTACGGATTACGCCAAAAAGCCTGCTCCTAAGGATTCATTTAATGTTGAACGCCATCCAGAAGAATTGAAACTTCTAGCACGAACTTGCGAAGACCGGATCGAGTCACTGCGCAATCTGCTCGAATTCTTGTCGTGAGAATCTCGTGGCTTTCGATCGTCGTTGCAACTGAAGCCTACCTGCCTGTACACTTCGTGCAGATCTTTACAACTACCCCCTCATCAGATGACTGATGTTTCCCCGAACCAATGCCGAAATTGCCGCAGCTGCGCTCATTCGACGCATGGCCATTTCTTCGGGGTCGCAGAAATCCATGAATGGCATCTCGACACCGCTTGAAAACCGAGAGAGCGGTTGTGAATCCTGCAGTTTGCCGTTAATGAACGTACTGGAGACCCGACTATATAACAGCTGAACTTTCGTAGTCATTGCCATCAGCACCGAATGTTCTTCCGCAGCTGATGATATGTGCTGAGAAATTCGCCTTCGATACATCACTGCGGCGCGTCGTGCGCCGGCGACTTCGATCGAGGCAATTCCGGAGCGGTTGGCGACTTCTAATCTGTC
Organism: Planctomycetaceae bacterium; assembly: GCA_028291565.1. Classification (GTDB taxonomy): domain Bacteria; phylum Planctomycetota; class Planctomycetia; order Planctomycetales; family Planctomycetaceae; genus JAKFVC01. Next base: position 1,581 of record JAQGHT010000532.1, read on the forward strand.
CAGATACGATGTAAGCTCATCCATCGCCACTCTGACTACATCGAGATGTCCACCAAGACGCTGCAGTTCCGCTCGGAATTCGCCTCGGAAATTCGTTGCCTGCAGCGACAACTCGTCCTTCACTTTAGCACGGAACTCCAATGACATCGTCTGTATGTGGGGAAGCAAAGACACGAAAATGCGAGCGAGCGATTGCGGTCGAAGAATCTGCAGCTGCATTTCGTAGAAAAGTAATTGAAGACCAATCGGGTTATTCGAGAACAACGAAGCCGGGATCACGCCCGCCTCCAGTTCTTCAAATAACTGAAACCCGAGTTTCCGAGTCGGTCGATCTGACGAAAGCATGAGACTTCCAATCAGTTCAATCAGTCCGAGCACCTGCATCTCACGAAGGAGCCATTTAGGTCCCCTTGCATGTCCGACGACGTGTCCGAGACCCGCCGCGTTCGACGAGGCAAGCCGGCGAAATACCTTAGAGAAACGATGCACGTCGGCTTTGAGCAGCTTTACGAGAAATTGTTCAAGTATGTTCCACGTGCCTGTTTCGTCTGGACCAATTGGTTGAATCGCAAGTATCCATTCCGTCGCATCAAACTGCTGGCTCGATAATGGGTTAGGGCTATCGTGAAGGCGCCAAGCGACATCAACGACGTGGTATTTCGAGTCACCTGAAATCCCAGGTGACAATCGTTGCGATACCCAAGTGGCAGCGCTCTCACGCATTTCGGCTGGAAGACTGGGATTCTGCACCAGTCGGCACATCAATCCCAAGAGATTTTCGGCATCGCCTCTCTCGTCCAATTGCGCGCGCTCAAGCAATGACAGAAATTGTTCGGCGGTGAGCCCGCACTCCCCGACTGTGGACGACCATGACCAGTTGTAGCATGACCGCAATACTGGGAGAGTGTGATCACGAAAAGCCAGTTCGACCTTCCTGAATTCAATGGATTGATTGTCACTCAAACGTGCACATCGCAAATGGCCGAGCAAGACGGTTGCGATTAGCTGATGGCTGGGGATCAGGTTGGGTGTTAACAGGCCCAAAACGTCGAAGGCTCGATCGATGCGCTTAGCGCATAGGATTCGCAAGGCTTTCCAAAAGCCATCTTGCGCGAAATCACGTTCGATTCTTATGTGCAGTGCTGACAGCCAATCCGCCAAGACTTTTGGAGAAACGTCCGCGATTGCGATCATTGAAGGAAAGCTTCCCAGGTTTACAAAAAGATCGTGACGCTTGTTTTCCAAAAACAAGTCGAACAATCCTTGTTGCTGTTCATTCGAAACCCGTCCGAACGCCGCGCCCCACAAATATCCAATTGGCTCATCAGCTGAATCGCCGTTCCCTAGCGCGTCACGGAGCGACTCGATACGTTCAAAGAACTTGTCATTGATGGGAATACCCAAAGGAAACAGTTTTCCTACAATCCTATCGGCGCCGCCGATCTCCGTGACTGCAGATAGAAGCTGCTGAGCTGGTTTCGAATCTTCGCTGTTGGTGGATATCGCGAGTCCAGCGAGAAGCGTTGTGACGATGGCTTCGGAAAGTTGATCGTCTGGAGAATCGGTTGTTTTCATGGAGTTTTGCCCCTCAGTATCGCTGGCAGCAACGTCGATCTGGCGAATCATTCATCTCGGCAGAAGTGACTCGTTCATTCTAAGCGAGCCGAGCTCTCACGTTCCAAGGCAGGAGGCCGCCAGTATCGCTGAACACAGCAGCCCGGTTAGATTGAGTACGAAATAATGATCCGGCACCGCACAGCACGCTATCGTGACCGATGCGATTCGAACGTACGACTTTACCGATGTGCGATGCGGGCAGAGAGCAATCAGGAACCGAGGTCGCAGTACACCGATTCATTCGTCCTGCTTCCGTTTCCGCCGTTTCCGGGCGTCGCTGACTTTCGTCTGGGCCATGTAGCTGACAAAGGCCGCAATCGTTCGGTGCCAATCAGTACCGAGTTCTTGCGGCCAGCGTCGTGGGCGGGGATCCCCGCCTTTCGAGCCATTGGAGGAGAGCCTGCGCCAGCTAGTCGACGCGATCCCATTCCCGTGATCCAACCGCATCCAACAACTCTCCTAGTGTCGCTTGGGGGGGCCATGATTTATGTCCCATGTGCCGGTGATCCTCGACACGAATTAGATGTCCAGCTCGTTCGCGACATTGCGGAGTTTCTAAACGTCATCTGGACCACCCATCGAACCAACCTTCGATCGAATGCCGCGTTGAACATGCTGTTTCGATCCTTGCTTCGCAGAATTTCGTCGAAGGGTGATTCGCTGGCAATCGATCTTGAGACAAGAATCGCAGATGGTCGATGAGAAACTGCTGTACTTGAAATACGGGACCACGGCATCGAGAAATCCAAACGCTTGATGGGGCGGTGCTAAAATGCAACTTCATACCACTCCCTCGACAACATCCATAGAGTCAGACTGGACTACCGCCGTTCGCTGAGAGATTGTAAATCCAACCGTGTTTTGGATGCACTTGAGTTTGGCCCGATAGTGCAACCACGCCGCCTAAATGGCTTCAGGTGCCGTCGCAGGCTTGTCCAGCTTATTGCCCAGTCCGTGCCAGGGAAGCTTCCACGGCGTAAATCATGGCGGTACGACCGTTGGTCGTTGCGAGTTCGGGAGGCATTCCTTCCTCGTTTTTCCGAACATGAATTTCCTCTTGTACTACCCCGACGGTGCATGTTGGACTCGGGAACATCGGGCGAATGCCGGGACTGTAACTTCAATCTTTCACGATTGCATCTCCCATGTTCACGACTTCGAAGTTTCCCTTTTCAGGCCTTGATGCGTAGTCGATATACGGGCCTTTGTAGTCGCAGACTGCAAGTACGAACTTTGTGAGCAGCATTCGGATGCTGTCGAAATACTGAGCACTGAGTTCTAGCTGTGTCAGGTCCGATCCGTTCGCTGTCTTGCCTCCGTGCAACGCCTCATTCCGTTTCTGAAGAGCCTCTTGGTCTGACTGGTTGAGTTTGACCTTGAGGTCCTCGAACGGCCGACGAAGTTGGGCCGAGTTGGGTATCCCGGTCAAATTGTTGATGATGCGGGCCTTCAGGACTTCATAAAGCTCATTTCGATCTACCTGAGTAAGCGACTGGCAGTACTCATTCTTGACCATATTCTCCAGCACAGTTTGAAGCTGGTTTCGAACACCGCGGAGGAACGCTTTCTTCTTCCAGAACGAAGCGTCGCTCACGAACGGGGCGGAAAGTACTCCATCCCTGCAGTCGTCCCATGTGCTAGCAGTTCGCTCCAGACTTACAGATGCAAGGGCCAGGCGGTCATCCAAGACTCCCTCCAAGGCAGTCCACAGTGGGTGAAGTCTGACCCCAAAGTCGATTTCAGAACTTCGATTCAGAAACTGACGAAAAAAGGCTGGGAGCAGGTCACGGACTGTCTCGCCGTATTCAAAGACCTCGACGCCATCCATGAAGGGCAAGGGTTGGTGATGACAGCTTTGGTAGTCCTGATTACCAGACTTCATCCACCCAAAGTAAGTGCGACGAATGACACGAGATGCGTTCCTGCGGTCAATCCAGAAGAAAGGGGTCTTCCTGCCATTCAGGAAGGAAACGAAATTCTGCTCAGGGAATCCGCGAAACTGTTTCAGCTTTTGGGTTAATTTGCCATCAATCGAGCCTTTTCCAAGTTAACGATTGGGATCGTAAAAAACCATCAAGCGGCAGTATTTCGTGGACATTTGTCTGAAATCGAGATGAGCTGCCTTCAAGATACTCGAACTGTGCTTCTGTTCGAATGATTCCGATCAAGAAGGCAGCCAGATTCAGATTCGGCCCTTTTGCAACCGGACAAAGTGCGGGCGCAATTCATACTGATCCTGCGCTTCAGCCGTTCGGAGCGTTGTTTTCGAGTTCGCTGACAATTTTCGTCGGCGAAGCCCCGGTCGCACGGCAAATTCGAAAAAACATCTGCAAAGTTGGTGACTTCAAATTCCGTTCCAGCATCGAGACGTAACTCCGGTCAACACCGGCTTTAAAGGCCAAGTCTTCCTGTGTCATGCCTGCTGCGATGCGAGCGTTTTTTAGAAGTTTTCCCAACATTCTGCGAGCGTAGTTGACCTTGTCTGAACAGTCTGTAGACTATAGTCTACGCAGTTCAGGGCAGGGCATTTCCGAGGCACTCGTTGGAGAACAAAATGGGGCTTTTCGGGTTCATCTTTGGCGATGGAAACAAAGAGCGTGCACAGCGCGACCAATGGTCTCCCTCAGTCGTTGGGAAAAATCTGATAAGTCCTGTGAACAGTTATGGAACGTGCTTCTCTTGCGAGGGAACCGGGTCTCGGCGACTGAAGTGCGGCGCCTGTGAGGGAACCGGAGCACATCCGTCGCAATGTCGGCAGTGCCGTGGAAGCGGACTTTTTGAGCGTCCAGCACAACCCTGCTTTCGATGTTCCGGGACCGGTTCTTCATGGAATAAGCCGTGTTCGAAATGCAATGGATCAGGGATTTTCAAGCCCGCCCTCTCGCAGCCCTGCCGGACTTGCGCTGCCAGCGGAAAAATTTCACATCCGTGCCGCCGATGCGAAGGCGGTGGGGATTTCGTCGTCGAGTGTAAGAAGTGTGACGGTTCAGGCTGGTTCAAGTTTAAGAATTGAGGGTGAAACGGTGGGACGGAGAACGAAGAAGACGACAATCTACACCGGATTATTCGGTGAAAAGCACATCGAAACTCGATGGATATCAGATTCCGGCTTGGGAGGAAAACTCGCGATAATCTTTGTCATTTTCATGCTATTACGTGGATGCTCTTAGTCTCGAGAGTCTTCAATGATTTTTTGAGTGGGCGGAGTTCTATGAATCTGAGTGACAATTGGAACTCTTGCCGACGGGGTACGAGGTGCGATGATTTGGCCTCGACGCCCTAATGCCCATCAGCTGCAAGTTTTTGCCGCAATCCTCAGAATTCGACGATCCCTTATGGCGGACACGGATTTTGAAAAGGATGCCCAAGAAACTGAATTACGACACGACGACATCTGATCCAGTCCTTTGTTTCGAGCACACAGTGGACCAGTCGCAGGCCGAGGCTCACTCGAAAGACCTAAATCTGACCCAAAAATGAGTCATATATTATGATGCCCTCCACATAGCTCACAGCGATTCGATGCATCTGTAAAATCAGCCTCATGTAGACAGGTCTCGACTTGTTTTCACGGGGCTGGTCTTGTTTTACGGGCTAAAATTTCAATTCATGCTTCCGAAAAGCGGCCAATAAGAGCAGGCCGGTGTTAGGGGTGTGACAAAGATCATGATGGCTAAACAGCACTTGATTAAGTTGTTGCGGTTGCACACAATTTTGTTCCACGAGTGGCAATTATGCGAGAATTGCCGAATTTTCCCTGAAGATCACCGGGTATTTCTACCTGCGAGATTGCAGGGTATTGAATCGCAGATTGGCTTGTTTACGGAAGAGTTGTATGAACTCGGTGACGCAGATTGAGCAATTCAATTCCGAATTTGTTGAAGCCGTCAAGGCGCTCGCGGAAACCGAAGCGACTGGCGTCGCCCAGTTATTGGATGCTTGGCACTTGAGATCTCAATCCGCGTCGGAGGCCCCTTTCGACCTGTCGCCAGAATTCTTGCTCGCAGTTGCCATTTCTCTGCGGTTCAAAATCTGGGAGCTGAACAATCATCGCTGGCATCTCGACGCAGGGTTACCAAGCAGCGATGAAATTCTGACTCGAGCATTGCAGCCCGTATTGAGAGAAGATCTAGGCACCCTGACCCATCACCTGCATGTCACGTCGCTTCAAATATTTCAGGACCATTTCGTCTGGTACGTCAAGGCACAATCGCAAGTCAACTTGACCTTTGATGACTCGCTTGATGATGAGCATTTGGATGCTATTGCAGACTTTCTCTGGAACAATCGTCACGCCCTCAGAACAAATGGAGAATCACAATGACTATCGAGCGGAGTCGAAAGGGACGTGGTCTATTCTATTACCGTGATAGCGGTGGAAAGCACGATCAATCGCTTCCTGAATACGTCGGTTGGGCAGTCCGACGTTCTGCCGAACTCGGAATTGCATTTGACGGCACACCGGAGCGCATGACTGATATGGTCCGAACCAATCGAGCAGTTTCGGGTGACCTTCTTCTCGACTATTGCGTTTCAGGCAACACGATGTCGCGACCGGCACTCAACCAGTTGCGAGGAATGGTTGAATTTGACTTAACAATTTCGCACTTGCTCATCGTTCGTCGCGATCGCCTTTTTAGACCGGATGACCCAACCGAAGCGCTTCAATGGGAAACCGATTTGCGATGTCTTGGGGTGACCATTGTCTACATGGATCAAATTCTGGAGCCTCTGGTGCCGGGGCAGCGGGTCGATCTTGGCCAGCAAATTATGGGCATGGTCGAATACGATAAGACAGGAAGATTTCGCGAAGAGCTAGCAAAGAAAATGATCCATGCTCACGCGGGCTTGGCGAAACAAGGATTTTCGACCGGCGGCCGCGCACCCTATGGCTTTCGTCGTTGGCTCATGGACGCATCCGGAACGCCTGTCCGAGAATTGACGGCAGGCGAGGTCGTGCGCCACGCAGGACATCACGTCTGCTGGCTGCCAGGTCCAAACGAAGAATTGTCAGTAATTCATCGAATTCTGGATCTCATTCGAACTGTACCAGCTACTAGAATCGCGAAGATCCTGAATGCCGAGGGTATTCCGTCTCCAGATAGCGAGAGAACGCGTAAAGATAGCGGTCGGACTCATGAAGTATCTGGTCTATGGCATTCAACTACGATTACGAACATCGTGAGAAAATCACTAATGATCGCTGAGACGGCCTATGGCCAACGATCAATGGGGGATCAGGTGCGTCATTCTCTTTCGGGTCCTCGCCTACTCGGTGCTGCAGATCGAGATAAAGATGGTAAACCGAAAGTCATCCAAAACCCCAAGACCTCGATTATTCACGGCAAAGGCAAATTCGAGCCATTGATCGCACAGGAGAAGCATGAAGAATTAATCGAAATTCTCGATAAGCGTGGAGGGAAGCAACGTGGAAAGCCGCGGTCGCGAAACAGCGGGGAAAATCCATTGGACTGTCGAATCTTCGACCAGGCTTGTTCGTCGGTCATGTACCGCACTCCTCGCAATGGAACATTCCGTTATGAGTGCGGGCTCTATCAGCAGTCTCACGGCCAGCGGTGTTCTTGCAATCACATCGATGGCATGACGGCGACCCGATTTGCATTGGCTGCGGTTCAGCAGCAAATCTGCTCACCAGTTGCCAAAGACAAAATAGCAGAGAGACTCCGCAAGCGAGCCCAAGCGGAAGCAGATTCAGGCGCCGAGCTCCAGATCATACAGAACAAGAGGCTTGAATTTGAAAGGATTGAAAAGGATCTTAAAAAGGTGAGTCGCAATTTAGCGCTGGCGGAAGACGAATGCCAGTTCCGAGACATCAGCGCAGTGCAGAAGGGCCTGCAGGCTGAAAAGATGGCTTGCGAATTAGAAATCGCAAAGTTAGAAAGGCAGTCCAAATCGAGATTGAACGTTGAAGATGAAATTGCTGCAATTCTGAACTCGATGGGTCGCCTGAGTGAACTCGCGTCAGAAAGCAGCAATCTGCCCGCGATTGGCAAGCTCTTCACTCAAGTTAATTTGCGGTTGTACTTGCGATTCATGCCGGTGCAAAAGAAGAAACGAATCGAAAACAAACTGGTCAGCGGTGTTTTGGTGATGGGAGCTGGACCAGCACCTATCACGGAATATTCGGGACCAACAAGTCGTGCAGCACTGAAATTGCCTAAATCACACTTGGTTGTACCAACCACAACCAAGGACGCAGAACCCAATTGTTCCGGTCTGGAGGACAAATCGTTAGGAAATGTAAATCGGGATGACAGGATTTGAACCTGCGACCTCTTGACCCCCAGACATTCCAAATCGTTCATTATATCGCCGGAAAATGCCGTGTTTCCCTGAGTATATCGGCATTTTGACGGTTTAAGAAGTGCTCGCATGTTATCGCAGTTTATCAGGGTTATTCGTGGTATTCATGGCAAATGGTGGTAAGGTGGTACGCGTCAAAACTGGTTGAAGCCTGTCCCGTGGAGTCTTGGCGCACGGCAACGCGGTCAGGTATTCGTTCGGATGCGAACTATTCCACAATGGCCCGCCGGTTAGAGCGGGCTTTGTGGCTTCTTATTAGACAAACCTGGAAAACAGCCAGCTTGCCCCCTCGTAGAGTCCCGCCGTGTAGTTGAAATCAGGATCATCGGATTCCTCGTCACATGGGCCGATATCTTGCTGAAAAGCAGTCAACCAGTCTTCCTGCCTGTCGAGAGCATGCGCTCCGGACCGAACAAGTTGCTGTTCCGCGAACTTGAGCTCTTCCCGGGTTTTGTCAGGCGCCGTTTGCCGCTCTTTTTCCTCTTTATCGTAGTCAAAGTCCACTGGCAGTTCGTGGGGGGGATATTGGTTGAAGTGACTGTAGAAATACTGCTGCAACGAATACCGTGGCCAAAATCTGTCGTGAAGATTATGCAATTCCTCAAACTGCACGGAGAAAGGAGTGCAGCGTTGAATCGTGTGGATCGGCGAATCTGGCTTGCTGTACTCGCGGCGAAGCCATCGGATAAGTCCGCAATATGCCGTCTGATACGCTTCGCTTTCTCGGTCGATTGGTTGCTCATTTTGTTCGCTCATTTTGTCCCTTTCTTCCCCGTTGGATTGCCCCTCGGCCGAATCACCGGCTCAAGACCGAAGTGACCGGCAAGGATGCGATTGATTGTAGTCTGCACCGTTTCCCCCGGCAGTCGTAAGGCCTCGATCTTCGCCAGCAAGCCCGGCTCGATCGTGACGCGCACAACCGGCCAGACACCGCGTATCGGTTCCGATGATTTCGGCATAAAGTATCACGTGCTCAGTGGGTGATTGTCTGCAGTGCGTAAGTCGATGAAGCCCCGAAGGGCGGGGGTCTTTCCCCCCGGTCACCGTTCTATCTCGGTCGCCCTGGCTCTCTCACCAGCGTCACCCGTCTTTCCGGTGTTCTGTCCGCCGCCCCTCTGCTTAGGGCTCGCATTTGTGGGACCGAATCTTTCCGGCCTGTCACTCGTTTCTTTACTGGTCACCGAGTTAGACCTGGTCATCGGCTCGCTGTCACTCGTGCGTCTGACACCTACAGTATCGCCTTGAGTGTGAACAAAATCAATAGTAATCTGCTCAATACGTACAGATTTATTCAGATTGTTCGGAAACCCTGCTTTTCATCGTGCGGCCTGACTTTTTGCATCGTGCTGTTCCATTTCTGCTCCCACCTTTCTGACCACAACTTTGACCAGGGCCGCGACAATCAGGTCGTCGTCCCACTCGCCGATCATCGTGACTTTCGGTACGGGATGGGCTGGTGTTTCAGTTTGCGGTCGTTTTCGTTTCGCCATGACGTTGTCCTTTCCAGAAGGGCCGGCCACCACATAGCAGCCGGCGTATCTGGTGATTCTACACGCTGACCGTTCTGCGCTTGATTATGCAGACGTTCCCGCCGTTCGATTTGTTGAAGTCCGTGCGGTACGATTCAGCTTCGGCCTCGACCAACGTGGTCAAAAGTAGCTTGCGTCTGGCGTCGAAGACAAAATACAGGTCGACTTCGAGCCCCAACGCGAGCGCGGGATTCTTCGACGCACGAGGGTTGACGATGGTCATGGTTCGCCCTCTTTCTTCAGCCAGGGTATATTGCATTCGACGAACGCAGTACCTTGACCGGCCGATTCAATGAATGCCCACGCCTCGATCCTGGTTGTCCCTGCGAAGGCCACAGCGTTTCCGATGATGACCACGACTTTCCCGGCGGGTTTGGCCCACTTACGTCGCTTGCCTCGATGCTTGGGATTTTTCAAGATTGCACCGCCTGACCGTGCACCTTGGTCGCGGAGAAATAACCCTCGATCATGATTGCAGGCGGCGACGATTCCCGACGATGGCGATTGAATGTCTCGACAAACGCCTCTGCCCGGTTTCGTTCGCTGGTGATCAGGTCGACCGCGTCACCGCGAAACACGGCGTAAAACGGAATCTCTGACGCGATTTCGTCGAAGCTCGCCAGCTCCAGCGCTTCGTTCGGAGTAGACTTGACTTGACGGGTTTGAGTGCGTGCGGGTACATTGGCATGCGTCATGCTTTTTCCTTTGAGTGGTAATGTGTGACAACTCGAAGCCCGGGCGTCTCGAACACGCTTGGGCTTCATTCATTTCCGTTAATCGTAACGGGACGTCTGCCGAATCAGGCATATTGATCGTGCCACGTTTCCAAAGTCGTGGCAATGAACTCGTGATGTGTCTTGGCTTGAATAAATGCAAGTCGCGCTATTCAACTCGCAAGACAGTAGCAATCGCGAATGTCAGCCTAAGTAGGCGTAATGAGCATACGCGAATGGGTTGAATGAAGAGCCCGGCTTTCCGTGCTGGGTATAAACAGGAAGCCAAGGATTGAAGGGTTGGAAAGCTAGCGATCAACACCAGCGCGGCAAGCCGCCCCCCTCAATCCTTGGCTTCTCATCTTTTGCAGTGAGTCGCAAATCAGATTGTTGATCAACCGGAACGATTCTAAGACACGTTCGGTTATTCGCTACTCGGTTTCCAGCCTTGCAGCGAACGGGCGAATCATCACATCCGACACAATTATTGTCAAGCGACTTTGGAAAGATTTCTTGATGCTGCAAAACTTCCGCGTCGATCTGCGTGTAACGCTGGAGTAGTGCATCATTCTGGAGTCGCGAACATGCAATATGAATTCACCGGGACTGTTGTTAACGAGCAAGGAGTGGTCATTTTCCAGCAAGTTTCAGGTGTGATTGATTTTCGAAAAGATGGTGCGTTTACGGAATGGGACGGGTGGCTCGAAGTTGAATCAGGTGAGGAGTTGTGCATGTTCGATGGAGTGCTCGTTATCGGTGACCGCCACGGGACAATTGGCGCCAGGCGAGTCAGTGTGTCGACTATCGAGTTTCGCGGCAGCGGACAGTGTCCCGTAAATCGGTCGTGATTCACCCATTTCCCATGTTGTCCATTTGGTGCCGTCTTCGTCCTCGATGTAGCCTGTTCGTCGTTCGTCGCGTTCCCAACCAATGATCGGCAACGTCTCTTCGTTCTTCGTTTGGCACATTTCACTGTCTTCCATTGATCGAGTTCCACCAATGGTGTCGACTGAAGCGACACCCTTTTCCTCATCGGGCTTTCCGAGGGACTTTCCCACCGCGTGGATAACGTCACTCCTCAGACCCGCCGCGTTTCCAAGCATCCCCGTCGTTATCCTCGATCACTGCGACACGCTCAATCAGATGAGCAACCGCGGCGCACATCGTCTCGACTTTGGTCGTCAGATCGTCGACAACGTCGATCAGTCTTTCTACCTGCTTGACTTGCTTTTGCTGAAGTGTGAACATCATGTCTTGACTGTTCAGAATTCCGTTGAGTTCTTTTACGATCTCGTTCAACTGGTCGCTTGTCATTTCGTCCCCTTTCGAATGTTTGGTTCGCTGGCGTGCCTGGTTGTTTAAACAATAACCGTCACAACGGCCGTTGCCTCATCGGGCTTGTGAGTCTTGGTTACCGACTTCGCTGAAAATGTCATGTCCAGCTCGATCGTCGTGTCGCCGGCCGATACCACAACCGGCAAGACACCGTCAAAAGACCCGGCAGCGCGTGCGGCCCGAAACTGGTCCAGTGCGGACTGTGCCAGGTCCAGAAATTCGTCGATGCGATCGCCTTGAGTGCCGTCTGATACCATCGCACCGACTCGACCGATCGTGAGCTGCAGATGTCCCAGTGTGGAACGTCCGTTGCTGGAAATGTGATTGTCTGACGTGACTTCCATTTGTGATTTTCTTTCAGAGAATGACGAAACCCGGTTCGATGAACTGATTGCACGTGCGGGCATTAATCCACGCCGCCGCATCGCCCACCGTGTGCGAATAGACAGTGATTTCGACGTAATCGACCAGCGCGGTATCAAGGCTCGTGGTCTGTGCAGCCAGCACAACACCGAACGAACTGCTGTTGACGTCTGTATATGTAAGTCCGCCAGTCCCCCAAAGATCGCTGGCCCCCCCGAAATTTGTTCCGCTCAGAGAACTAGGCCACGCCGCGCCAGTCGAATTATTGGTCCCGATAACCGTTCCACCGACAACCAGTTTAACGACGGTGTCGTTGCAGTTACCGGACCCACATGAACGGTGAAATGTGACCTCGACCCCGTCGACGATTTGGTCGCTGCCAAGTCCGAAACTGAAGCTTGCCGCCTTGAGATAATGACTCTCTCCGATGCCCAGACCCAAATAACTGGCATATGTCCCATCGTTCGCCGTGATATTCCCGGGATTGCTCCAAGCTTGTGCGCCATATGATGCGTCGTCGGCGCCAGTTCCGGCAATTTGCGTTACGCTCATTCCGATTACTCCTTTCACTTATCTTGCATGACGTGATCGGCTTGGTTGCTTAATCAAGGCCCGGCGCCACCTGCAGCGAACCCACCCCATTGATTCCGCATCGCATTGCATTCTCAACCGCAAAGCAACCGAAATTGGTCCGTCTGATCAGATCCAAGCCTAGTTTCAATGCGAGTTTATTTGTGTCATCTTCGGTGATCTCGATTCCTTGTGACCGATCTCGGACGTGCCGTACCAGCTCCCCCAGGGTATTGACGTCCATTACGTCGATATTGATGTGAGGCGTTCCCATTCGATTGCTCCTTAATTGTTGCGCATTTGTGCGTAGTGCAGATAGATACAACGTGACCGGATGATCGCTGCATCGACATCGGCGTTGGTGTGCGAATAAATTGTGACGGTGATGAAATCGACGAACGATGTCCCCATGCCGCCGTTAGCGGCGAACACCACCCCGAAGTCCGTCGCATTGCAATTTGCAAAACTGGGCGTCAGTCCCCAAAGAGTCGTGGGCGAGCCGTACGTTACCGATGTCGCTGACGTAGGCCACGTGTCGCCAGTCGATAGATTGCTGCCCACAACCACGCCACCGACCACGAGTTGGACGACGCTGTCCGTGGCTGATGGACTGTATTTGTTAATGACGACTTCGATTCCGTCGATGAGTTGATCCGACGCCAGCCCTGGTGAAAAGTTCAGGACTTTGAGGTACTGCGATCCGCCGCCTAAATCGACGAACGACGCATTGAAGCCATCGCTTGATGTGGCGTTTCCGGGTGAGCCCCAAGCCCACGAGCCGACCGCCGAATCATTTGTTCCACTGGCCGGAAAAAGAGGTCCAGTCGTCGTCATGTGTACTCCATTCTCAATCTTCGTGATTCGCGTGACCGCTGTTTTGCGAACGACCTTCGGTGTCGTAACGGTCTTTTTCGCAGTAGTCTGGACAACTGGTGGAACGTATTTGGCCGGCCGAAATTCAACGCCTGGCGTCAGCAGGAAAAGTAGTACCGCGAACGCGACGATGAACAATCCCAACCCGGTCGCCTCGATGTGTTTTCGCTTCATTTTGCGTCCCCTTACGTGTGTGTTCGGTGTCTAATCGT
>JAQGHT010000106.1 GCA_028291565.1 Planctomycetaceae bacterium
GCCAGGGATTTCAAATGTTCTATCTGTGTAATCCGTGTAATCCGTGGTTAATTTGCGATAAATAGCGACTGCACTATGACAATTAAACTACCTGACAGTAATTACTTCGCCGGTCCTAAGTTGAACGGCCTAAGCTCAACTTTGGCTACCTTGCGTGGACGGCCTGACGCAAATTCCTCGGAAAATCAGAAATACTCGGTTATTTGAAAGACCTACGGATTCAAGGGGACTTCAATAATCCAAACAGGATTTTGAAACACAGAGAAACAGAGGACACAGAGGCTTTTCAGTGAGATTTCTCTGTGCCCTCTGTCAACACGATAGCCTTGCCTTTCCAATACTTACTTTCGACAGTTATTGATTCTCCAATACATAGGTGTCGCGAGCAATTCATTTCAGGCTTCGTAAAGCCTCAGCGAATAGAAAGCCCCAGATGAAGTTTGTGTTGTGTTGGACTGTGGCATTCAGCGTGTTGCTGGTGGCTCCGGCCGTTTGGGCGCAGCCCCAGGTCGGGGAGATTTCGCCAGCCAAGTTCGAGGTGCTTGAAGAACTCGACAAGTCGGCGGCGATGCGAGATGGCGTCGAACTTAAGCTGGATGTGTTTCGCCCGAAGGGTGATGGACGATACCCGGCGATCCTGCTGCGAACTCCGTATAACAAAAGTGGCGGCTCGGTACGGGCAAAACGCTTCGCCGCCCGAGGCTATGTCGTGGTCAATGTTGATTCCCGAGGCCGTTTTCAATCGGGAGGCGAATGGGATCCGTTCTCGCCCAAGCATAAGACGGACGGCTACGATCTCGTGGAATGGATCGCCAAACAGGCGTGGTGTACTGGCAAGGTCGGGACCTTCGGCGGGTCGTATTCTGGTTGGATGCAGTGGTGGACAGCAACGCAAGCTCCTCCTTCGCTCAAAGCGATCGTGCCCGAAGTGGCACCGCCGGACCAGTTTTACAACGCTCCGTATCAAAACGGAATTCTGGTGAGCTGGGGTTTGGATTGGGCTGGCGCGATGACGGGCCGGCTGCCGCACTCTGTCGGGGCGGGATCGTATGGCGGATTCGGGATGAATCGTGAGCATGACTACCGTCAGACGCCTTATCTCGACTTTGACAAGACTCGCAAGTATTTGCCGACGGACTGGTGGCGGAAGTGGATCACGCAGAATACATCCGCAGGTGAATACTGGCGTGCAATCGCTTATCAGACCCCGGAGAATTACGCGCGGGTGACCGTTCCGTCATTGGCGATTACGGGCTGGTTCGATGCCAATTGCCCGGGAACTCCCATGAATTATCTGGGGATGAAGCAACACGGTGGTTCGCCCGCCGCTCGTCAGCCGCGGATGGTGATTGGGCCCTGGGATCACGGATTCAACTCCAAACGCGAAGCCGCTGGTGTCGATTTTGGTCCGCAAGCTCTCATCGACTGGGATGGTTATGTCTGTCGCTGGTTCGATTATCATCTGAAAGGAATCGAGAACGGTGTCTTGCAGGATCCTCCGATCCAGCTATTCGTCATGGGCCGGAATCAATGGCGAACGGCCACCGATTGGCCACTTCCCGAGACGCGATTCGTCAAGTATTTTCTGCACAGCTCCGGTCACGCGAACTCGTCCAGTGGTGATGGTATTCTCAGCCCCGAACCGCCTGCTGCGGAGCCGCACGACAACTACGTCTATGACCCGGACAAACCGACTCCGTCGGCTGGTTTTACTAACGGGCATATCGATGGCCCACGTGATATCAGCCAGTCGGCAACTCGACAGGATGTGCTGGTCTATACGACTCCTGAACTGACAGAAGACGTCGAATTGATTGGTCCCATTACGGCCAAACTGTATGCCGCGACGAGTGCTCGAGACACCGATTGGATGATTCGTCTGACCGATGTCCAGCCTGACGGTCGGGCATTGTTTCTCGGCGAGGGCGTGATGCGAGCCCGCTACCGCGATCCTCAGCGTGGCGGAGCCTTCAACCCCGAACGGCTCAGCACGATCAATCCCGATGCCGCTTACGAATACACGATCGATTTTTGGCGGCCTACCGGCAATTTATTTGCGCGCGGGCATCGGATTCGAATCGAAATCTCCAGCAGCTATTATCCTTATTTTTTACGCAACCTGAATACGGGTGAAGACAACATTGGTCTGGCCAAACAATCTGAGATCGCGCGCCAGAAGGTGTTTCACAATGCTTCGCAACCTTCCCACGTCGTATTGCCTGTGATTCCGGCAGTGGGCAAGAATTTGGAATAAATTATGGACGAATCGCCGGATCAGTCTGAGACAGACGCGGTCAACGCGGGGTGGGATCAGCTACCCGAGTTCGCGCAGCGACGAAACAGTCTGGTATTCATTCTGAATACTTCGATCGGATATTTCGTTGCACCGGTTTTTTACGTTGGCGTACTGCACGCGGCGATCCTGTCGTCCGTCGGTTTCAGCGACACGATTTCCAATCTGCCGGAATCTGTCTACATGTGGATGTTGCCATTTCCGGTGTTGATCGCCTGGCTTTGGCCGTCAACGCACCATTTGCGACCGATGCTGGTCGTGAATTACGGGTTCAAAGGATTGGCCGGAGTCATCGCCGCGGCATTGTTCTTGTGGGCTCCGCCGTCCTGGCTGGCGGGGGGAATCGTCGCGCATGCCGCTGTGATCGGAATTACCAATGGCGTGACCAATATGTGCCTGTGGGAACTGATCGGGCGCGGCATGACTTCGGCTCGACGCGGCTGGACATTGGGGATTGCGTTTGGGGTGGGGCCGGTGTTCGCAGTCTTGGGGTCCTGTGCGTCACAGCTGATCTTGAACGGCAATTTTCTGGAGTTGATCCATTTGCAACCCGTTCCCAAGCCCTGGTGCTATGTGGTGCTGTTTGGCGTCACGGGACCCGCGATGGGTATGGCGGCGGCGTGTGTCTTTCTGGCGCATCTGCCACGCACGGGACCTATTGAATCATCAGTCAGTCTCGATGGTATGACCCAGGGGTTGCGTCAGTATTTCACGTACCGGTTGATCGTGATCGCGGTTTGCGGTTTCCTGCTGACGAGTGCCGGCGGCAACATGATTCTGAATAATCTGGCGTTGTTTGTTCGCGATGCCACTGGCGAATCGCCCGACGAATACACCGGGCTGCAACTGGCGTTGCGATTTGGATGCAAAAGCCTGTTCGGCTTCGTGCTCGGATGGATGCTGGCTCGCTACCAGGCCAAGACGCCTGCGCTGGCGACAACATTGATCTGTATTGCCGGCTTGATCTGGGCACTGGCAATGCCCGGGAAGTGGTACTTGTTCAGCTTCGGCCTGCTTGGAGCTGGCGAACTGTTTTATGTGTATTATCTGAATTACATTGTCGGCTGCTCAGCTCCAGAACGCATCCGTGAGAACACAGCATACACAAATGTGATTATGATCTTAGTCAGTTTCATGCCGCTGGTTTATGGAGGAATTTCCGACAACTTTGGACTTCGTGCCAGTTTTTTCGTGGCACTCGGAATCCTGGCCGTAGCGACGCTGGTGGTGTGGGTATTACTTCCGTGGCGACCCGTGCCGGCTACGCCGTGAGGGATTTTCGTAGCTGAATTCGTGAGAATTCGGGCCGGTCGACGTGTCCCGCCTGAAATCTCGCGATTTCGGCTACGAGGAATTCGCCACACGAGAATCCTTCACGGCGTAGCCGTACCGGACGGCTCCG
>JAQGHT010000585.1 GCA_028291565.1 Planctomycetaceae bacterium
TCCGAGGCGTGCATTGTGACTGCGCTTATCAATCGCCACCCGCGTCGATATAATCAAGAATCAATGGTCTTGGCTGTTTCACGTCTCTGCAAGAGTTTTTTGGACATGGCTGATTACGAAAAGTACGACGCACGCGTTGATTCGCTGGTGATGGAAAACCTCACGAGCTGGGATCCGTCCCTATCGACCCTCACAAACGAAGATAAATCCTATCTGGCCGCCGCGCTGCATGCCGCACCGAAACTGGCCAGCAAGATCAAGTACGAGCGGACTCATACCGGCTTCAGCCGCGAAATCACCGTCACTCCAGCAGATGTCGAACGGCTGTATCAACAGAAGATGAGCCGATAAAAATCGGGGTCAGGCACCGGAGATTTCAGATTTGGCGGCCAACGTGTTATCGATTAACACGATTCCTTTCCGCCAATTCTGAATTCTCCGGTGCCTGACCCCTAAATTTACGCCAATTGATTTAAGGGATGTCCGCGCTCTTTCAGCGGCAGCGAAACGGGTGCCTGCAAACGATGCGATTCGAAGATCGACATGATCATCTCGACGATCGCCCGGCCTTCGTAAACTCCGCAAAGAGGCTTGGCATCGGTTTCGATGCACTGAATCAGATGCTTGACTGCCGAGATGTTTCCACCGTGCAGACCGGTATCTTTCAGGCTCTCGGGCTTTTCTGCCCCGTTGGATGAGACATTCACCCAGGCAATGCCACTACGAGCTGGTGACCAACTCGGATCAGGCAGGAATTTGACGCTTGGCAGATAGCCAGTCAGAACTTCCAGGATGCCCTTCGATCCAAAGATTTGAATTCCAAATCGGCCCTTGCCGCCACCCTGTCCGCGATGCGACCCGAAGTAGCCGGTGGCCCCGCCGGATAGCGTAAACATCGCGTTCACACCGTCCCCCGCCAACGGCCCCAAGCCTTCGTTTCCGACAACCACATCCGCCTTCATCACGGGGCGGCCCTGTTTGGATAGCGTCGCGTAACAAGAAGTGGCATCTCCACCGAAATAACGCATCAAATCCAGCACGTGCGAACCCAACACCCACAGGTCCTCGGTACCGCCGCGCTGATCCTCTTTGCCGCGCGCCCGAACTTCCAGGATCTGCCCAAGTTTGCCTTCGTCGATCATCCGTTTTGCGATCGGCATGATCGGGCTGTAACGCGTCTGATGTGCGATCGCCAATTTGACGTGCTTACGTTCCACTGCTTCGACGATCTTGTCGGCTTCGATCAAAGTGCGGCAAAAGGGCTTTTCCATGTAGACATGGCAACCGTGATCAATCGCAGCCAGCACCATATCGGCATGCCGATCGACCCATCGCGTTCCGATCGCGACAATGTTGAAGTGCTCTTTGTCGAGCATTTCACCGTAATCGGCGTACCCGTTCTTGGCGCCGGTGCGCTCCAAAGCTTTTGCCCGTCCGGAATCATTTTCATCGGCTATCGCGACGACCTCGATATCGGGAATGTCTTTCCAGACCGTATCGATCCCGTGACCATAGTCTCCATGCCCCGTACTTCCAATGATCCCCACGCGATACTTCGCCATGTTTGAGTCTCCGGATGTCTACCAGAAATCATGTCTTCGAGCCGGGTTTCGATTTGGGCAATTGAACTGACGCACTGCTGGTCTTATCAATGCCGGCTTGAACCGAACTTGGAATGGCTTTCGGCGCCACCACGGATTGGCTGCCGAGCAAGCGGCTGAGTCGCACACCAAATCGATTTTCATTGACGAGAATTAACCAGGCAGGAACAAGAATCGGGCGAACCACGAACGTATCCAGCAGTACCCCAAAGGTGAGTGCCCAGCCGAGTTGCTGTGAACCACGCAGCGTTCCAGCAAGTACCAGCGAAAAGAAGGTGCCAGCCATAATGATGCCGCAACTGGAAATAATGCTCCCGGTCGAAAGCAGCGCCGTTCGAATCCCTTCGACCGGTCCATGGTGGACCTGATCCTCGTGAATTCGCGCCATCAGGAAGATGTTGTAGTCTTCGCCAACCGCGATCAAGATCGTAAACAGGAAGATTGGTACTTTCCAATCGATCCCCTCAAATGCCGGATCAATCGCCCAGAAGGTCGCGATGGTGACGCCAAGTGACACGAAGTAACTGAAGAATACGCTGATCACCAGGTAGGCGGAAATAGAGACCATCTTCAGCAGCGCAACCAGTATCAGAAACACCACGACCAACACCGCGCAATCGATTACGATCGTGTCGCGGTCGGTGACGTCCTTCAAATCGCGGATACTGGCGGTGGTCCCCAGGAAATAAACTTCCGTTTTCGGAGGTATGGTATCGATCCCCCGTTTGGCTTTTTCAATCTCTTTCTTCAGGTTTTCGCGATCTTCCGGAGTAAGTCCATCATCGATGGGGGGCGCGCCTGCTTTGGCTCCCGGCTCGGGTTCCGGCTGCAACTCCTTCAGTTTTTCCTGGAGATACGCGTCCAAGCTTTTCTTGAGCAATTCTCGAAATCGAGTCTCGACCGCGGTCAAACGTTTAATGCTGTCACGGGAAAAAGGGTCCGCTTCCAATACCAGGTCGACGCGCAACACTCGGCCTTCGAGTTTCCCATTGTCCAGTTCGGAATCGCTGATATAGCGCTTTTTGGCCACGCCGCGTACACCAGCCTGTTGCAATGGTGCCAGTTTCTTGCCGACCTCTAAACCCAACGGATTCACCGCGCTGCGGATATCCGCCAAGCCTAACGTCTCTTTTTCCTTACCCAGTTCTTCGACCAGTGACTCGAGGACGGGATAATCTTCGCCGTTGAAGTCAAGATTGGGATTGAGAACCAACGCGGTCAACGGTCCCGTTTCACCCGCGGCGAAATGGTCCTGGACGGCTTTGGCACCGATGACGCTGGTGTTCGTCGGTGGCAGTTCACTCAACAACCCATAGCTGAGATCCCCATGGTAAACGACACCGATGATCGCGAATGGCAGCATCAGCGCGACGCAGAGCAGCCAGATCATGCCAGGCCGTCGAATCAGAGCATCGCCGATGATTTCCCAAATCCGATGCACACCGTTCTGCTCGATCCAACGTGTAAAGACATTTGTGCCGGAAATCCAGCCGGAATGTCGACTGAGACTGGCGCCACGCATCTGCGGCCAGAAAGCGTATTTGCCCGCGAGTTTAATCAATGCAGGCGTCAGTGTCAGCGAACAAATCAGCATGATCACCAGGGAAAATGACATCCCGATGCCAGCCTGCTGAAACTTGCCAAACAGCGCAAAGGTCATCATCCCGATACCACAGGTCACGGTCCCCGCACTGGCGACCAAGGCATGGCCGACTTTTATCAGAGTCGTCTTGACTGCATCATCGATGCTTTGCCCACGATCAAGCTCTTCCTTGTAGCGGGCGATCAGAAAGAGGCAATAATCGACTCCCGCACCATAGACCACGACTGCGATATAGATCTTCAGTCCGACGAATGGCTTCAGGATCGTAAAGGGAGCGATTCCGTTCTTCCCGGCCCAAGTCAATAGTACGAGTGACGCCATCGAAATATGGACCGCGACAAAAACGCTGACAAGCGGAATGAATGCAGGGAAAGGAGCCTGATAAATGATCAGCAACAAGGCGATCACCAGGATCATGGTCCAGCTTTCAGTGCTGCGCGCTCCTTCCTCGGCGGCAATCAACATGTCGCGACCAACTGTGGCTGGACCGCTGAGCGCCAGGTGTGACCCCGTTGGGAACTCGTCCTGCTTGAGAACTTTCCCGGGGGTGATGAGATCCTGGATGCGGTCGATCGTCGGCCGATTACGGTGATCGAGGAACTCATTCTTGAGTTCCACTATGATCAATGTGGCCTTATTGTCCGCGCTGTCGAGCAATTTGCCGACTTGATTGTCGTCAAAATCGCGAATCTTCAGAATGATCGAGTCTGGTTCCTGCTGGATGTCTTCCAGCCTCGGAACGAGTGTTTTCGAAATGAAATCGCGGTCTGCATCGTCGATTCCCGAACTGGGATGCTGCATCACGATGACAATGTTGCTGGCCAGACGTTCGGCCGGAAATGCATGCCGAAAAAGATCTTCAGCCTTCAAACTGGGCATGTCTTTCGGAAGAAACGCGAATTCACCGTCTTCGGCGATATCATTCCAACCTGGGACATTTACGGCAAATAGGCCCAGCTTATTGATCCACCCCCACATGACACTGTTCGCCACAATGGCCAGGAAGAGCCAGAAGACCAATGTGAGCTTCCAGTAGCGAACGACACCGTTTCCAAGTCGCTGAAACATAGGCTGGTTTTTGGTTTTAAGTGCGAACGGACATCGAATCCAAAGGCTGGACGCCCCTGCATGAAATGCCGTGAAGGAATTTGGATTTGAGTTCTTGCATAGCGGAATTCGAGAGAATTCGACTACGTTTCACATAGAAACCATGAATTCTAGTGAGTTCAGTTATAAAAATTCTGCATTGCGTTTCCCTGCCCGGCGAACTTTATTCACCACTTATGGGTTGCCCCTGAAGGTGAAACAAACCGCGCCGACAGGCCACGTTACAGGCTCTAAGGCGTATCGTCAATCAACTGCAGGGTGGCGGCAGTTCAGCGATATCGTCTCATCGTTATTTGTTGATCCCGGTCAATCATCGATCGAAACCCCGGCTGATGGCATGGGATTTCAAATCGCAGTCCATTGGGACGCAAATACGCAATCATTCCGTACCGTGTCCGGAATCTCTGAAATGGCGCAACTTCGAAATTGGCTTCGGGAGTGTCTGTTGGGGGGGAATAAACCGGGCCGCGACGGACAAGAATGTCCGTCCTGTCTCTCGTCGCATTCCGACCATGCCACAAATCCACAGATCATTCGTATTTCTGGCGTTCGCTCAAACCGAGAGCTCGGCGATAGCTTTTCAAAACTCGATCTTGTCCCAATTTCTTGAGCACTTCTTTCCATTGCAATGCCACACTGTCCAGAGTTTCAGCAGCCGGACGATCTTTTTCCAGTGCCTGGGTCAACCCGGCTGTCAGTACAGCCCGAAACTCGGCATGTCCGACAACGGGCAATTCACTGACTTGTTGACGATCGCGCAGACTTCGCGCAACGGCCGCAACATAGTTACTTGCTTCCTCCGCGGACAATTCCTGACCGGCCCAGGCACCAGCGTTTGTCATTTCGCTCTCGCGAACAGGAGACCGTGTGCCTTGAGGAAACTGCGAACCCGCCTCGTGAACCAGCGAAGAAAGCAAGTTCAAAGCGGCGGCCGACTGCTCTGCCGTTGTCGAGCGAGGAACCGCCGCACACATCCCTGCGAATCCAGTGTAAGTCACATGGTAGGCGGAGTTTTCGTACGATTCCCAAGTGTCAAAAGTCGAGTTGAAAACCTGATTCGCGCCGGGCAACTGGCAGATCCCCACCGCGATCTTGTCGCCTCGCTGCGCGACAGCGGGCTTCGATTGAACTGCGGGACTTGCGGCCCCCATAATCAGCGGCAAATGCTCCGGACCATTTTCTAAACCAATCGCCAGAGCCGCCTTGCCCGACACAACCAGATTCCTGCAAGTGATTGGGTCATACCCGAAAACCTCCCGCGGAAGTTTCTTGACTGCTGCTTGAGTCACCTCCAGCGCCTTCACGAAACCCTTCGAGAAGATGTAGGGATTACCCGATTCGACGTCAAAAAAGACCGAGAGTTGCCCCGGGCTCTTTACATACGAAACGGCACGCGCGAGGAACATCGTCGCTCGAAATTCCGGCGACCACGGTTCCGCCGCCGTCAATCCGGGAGCCCAATTCTCAAGCTGATCCAGCAATTTCTGGTAATCCGTCCAGGATTCGGGAGGCTTCAGACCGGCCTTGTCCAACAAATCCGCCCGGTAATAACAGACCAGAACAGGAGCGGTTAACGGCAGCAGATAAGGTCCGCCTTCCGCCGTACATTGCTTTTCGCGAAGCCCTTGCAGAACATCGCTCCAGTACAATTGTGATTCGTCCAATGACGCTTCAGGAAACGGCTGCAGACGTTTATCACCCAGCAATTCACCACGACGAGTCCACGGAAAGAGAATCAACTGTGGCGGCTTCTCTGTGGGTAGCAACGGTTGATCGAGATCAGCAAAATCGGATTCGACCAGTTCAACTTTCGCTCCCGTTCGAGCCGACCATTCCTCAAGCCGGAAATCCCAGGAATCTTTGAATTGCCACCCTTTCGGGACCACCACCTGAATCGATAAGTCCTGATAGGGTTGGCTGGCAACCTCGATCTTATTGTTTTCGCCACAGGCAGCCAGAAGAACAACTCCTAAAATGAGAGAGGTCTTCCAAAGCCAAGAGCCGGCAACACCGCCGCGCCCAGCTGGCACACCCAGACGGGAAGACTTGCCGGACCGATTGACGAATGAGTTCATGGATTTTGTGAGTTCGGACTCTGATGTTTTGTAGAATTGCATCGTTTTCAGCGAATTCAAGGCAGCGGAAGAATGGAAGAAGAGATTTCAGGAAGGATTTGTAGCGAGTCGCTACAGCGCTTTTTTTACGAAGCACGGTTTAGAATGAGGCATTTGATCGCGGGGATCAGTATCGTAAAAGACCCATTCGTGGCCGCGAACGGTAATAAACAATCATTTTCGTCTGCGGGGTCGGGCCTGCAGTATACCCAAAATCATACGCGGAAATGAGTTGTCTCGTGGGAAAACCTGATTCGGCGCGTCGTCTGATTCTGGCGAGTGGTTCGCCATATCGATTGCAACTCCTTGAGGAGCAAGGGTATAACGTCAAGCAAGTGGTTTCAGGTATTGATGAGCCCATCCTTGACGCCGCTGTGGACCTGGGGGCCGGATTGATCTATCTGGCCCACCTGAAAGCCCGAGCCGTGGCTCGAATGGGGCACGACGGCTTGATCCTCGCCGCAGATACTCTGAGTCACTCCAGAGGTCAGATTCTCGGCAAACCAGCCGACGCTCAGGACGCCGAGAGAATGTTACGGGCCCTTTCCGGATGCACGCACCAGGTTTTGACCGGCTGGTGTTTGTTGCGCACGGACGATGGGCTTTCATGGACCGGGGTCGAGCAAACAGAAATCACCATGCGCATGTGGAGCGAAATCGAGATTCAGAATTACCTGAAAAGCGGTGAATGGAAAGGAAAGTGCGGCGCCTATGGACTGCAGTTGCCCCTGGATCCGTTCGTGACCAGGATGCAGGGAAGCGCGTCGAGTGTAATTGGTGTGCCGCTGGAACGCCTCGACAGAGTGTGGCGCGAATTCTTGTGCCGTTAGCCAAAACTGAACACGCGAACACAAGCTCGAAGGAAATCGAATTCTCGCCACTCGTGCAGCTACAAGACTTGCGCTTCTGGTTTGTATTGGCATCTGAATTGCCAAGACTATGTCACCATTTTCAGTTTTCCGCCGCAGAACTTGCACGCGACTTCGATGCCCGTGTATTTCTTGCTGATCCTCAGTTCTTTGTCACAATGTGGGCAATCACCGTAACAGGCTTTGACAAGCAATGTGGGGTTCGTCAGGTCGATCAAGAACCGTCCATCACAATGCTTGCAACCCACCATTTCGCCTGCGTATTTCAGATTGATACGCAGTTCTTCCTTACAGTGGGGACACTCCAGAAATACGCCGCGTGGTGTCATCTCCGCCTTGCAATCTAATTCCTGCATTGGAACGAAAATGGGGATCTCGATGGAGTCTTCTTCCAGGTCCGTATTCAATAACGCCCGGCACGAACGACAATGAACCAGCCTGGCGGGCATATCTTCACCACAAGCAGGGCAAGGGCCTCCGAGCCATTCCGACATAACGAGAAATCTCCTGGTAGCGGAAGGCGCGGAGCAACTTCCTGGCGGCCCGTTTGATTGGTGATCGCGAATCGCCTCAGAAAGAAACGATTCCAGAAACTTTAATTTACAATTCTATGCAACCACTGACAAGACGGCGAACTCCGTGCAGAACTTCGAAAGGTCGTCCAGTCTTGTTGTGCCATAAGCCGCTGGCTTGTGCGGAATGGGACTGCGGGAAGTTTTACGTCCCAGCGGTCTCTTTCCCAAAGGTTTCCCCAGATCCTATCGGATGTACCAGAAAAGCATCGAAGCCAAGCACAGCATGACCACTACAACGACCCAGATCGGTTTGGGGACCGGTGGCGCGTCTTCTAAAGAAATGTACTCGTCGCAATTCGAACAATATTCCGCGTCTTCATAAACCGGGTGGCGGCAATACGGGCACGGAACTGTGAGCTGATCATCCTCGTCGTCGCCGTCAAAATCGTCGTCCCAATCGTCCTCATCCCAAGAACTCTCATCGGAGTCGCTATCATATTGAGAGGGTCGGCGAGGCATAATACGTTCAGTTTTCCGTCATCGAATCAAGCGATTTGAACTGAAGGTCCGTCTGCAGGGTCAG
>JAQGHT010000595.1 GCA_028291565.1 Planctomycetaceae bacterium
GTAAAGAGGGCAAGGCGAAGGGCGTGATCCAGATCGTGCTGCCAGGCGGCATGGCTCATCAAGAGTCGTGGGATCCAAAGCCGGAAGCTCCGCTGGAATATCGTGGCCCATTCGGAGTCGCCAAGACGAACGTTCGCGGCGTCGTCCTGAATGAGAACTTCGCGAACTGCGCCAAGATCGCAGACAAAATGACCATCATCCGTTCGATCGCCGGCAAAGAAGCCGACCACGGGCGAGCCAGTTATGCGATGTTCACGGGCTATCGCAAAAGCCCCGCCATTGAACACCCCGCCATCGGCTCGGTGGTCTCACACGAACTCGGCTCAAAGCAAAATCTGCCCCCTTATGTGGCGGTCCCGAACGCCGGTGAATACGCAGGCACGGGATATCTCGGTTCGCAGTTCGGCCCGTTTGGAATCGGAAGTGATCCCGGACGAGGCAACAGCTACCAGGTGAAGGATCTGATCCTGCCAGCGGGCGTTGATGACTATCGTTTTTACAAGCGGCAACGCATCCGTGAGACTGTCGACGAACACTTCCGCAAGATCGCCAGCAAAGCAGAAGCGCTGGGCGCCATGGATAAGTTCTACGAACGAGCCTACGCGATGATTTCTTCGCCGGCCGCGCGTGAAGCTTTCGATATCAATAAAGAATCGGAAGCGACAAAAGCGAAATATGGTCAGAATGAAGCGGGAATGAGATTCCTGCTGGCTCGACGGCTGATCGAAGCCGGAGTCCGATTCACGACGGTCAGCTACGGCGGCTGGGATCATCACGCCGGCATCGAGAACGCGATGCGCCGGCAGGCGCCAACGCTCGATCAAGCTCTCGCCGCGTTGATCAGCGATCTCGACGATCGCGGGATGCTTGACAGCACGCTGGTACTCGTGACGAGTGAGTTCGGCCGGACGCCGAAAATCAACGCCACTGCTGGCCGTGACCACTTCCCCCGAGTCTATTCCGTGGCCCTCGCAGGCGGTGGCTTCCACCGTGGTCTGGTGTACGGCTCTTCGAACAGTACCGCCAGCGAACCGGAAGAAAATCCGGTGCGTATCGAAGATGTGCTCACGACAGTTTACCAGCAAATCGGCATCAATGCGGATAAAGAACTCATGGCTCCTGGCGGACGACCAATCGAAGTCATCGACGGCGGTGACGTGATCAAAGAGTTGGTGAGTTAGGCGCAGTTACGAAATAAGTTGATCAAGTTGTTTTTCTTTGATGATTCGGTGATCGAGAGACTTTCAGTCGTTTTGGAACACTAATAACCGCTAATTTACGCTAATCAGAATTCATCCCAAAAGAGACGTCAGGTAACACAATTGGGACTTTCCTTGTCTTTATTAGCGTTAATTAGTGCAGATTAGCGTTCCCGCTTCCTCTTTTTCTAGAGTTACGTGCGATTGCAGGTGAAAACACGTTCGCAATGGAATCCATCTGCTGGTATCGCCGCAGGTATCATTGTCTCGAAATTGATCAACTTATTTTGTTGCAGCTTCTTAGTTCGCCGTAGTTCAATTGATGGGCGCTTGATCCCGGTCAAGCCGTGACACATTTTCAAGTGAAGCAAACCATGCTCAAATATTGTTTCTTCCTGACTTCACTGTCATTGATCTTCGTTTCAGCGGCCGAAGCAGGACTACCGCGCTTGACCCGCATCGTCCCACCTGGAGGACAACGGGGTACGACGATCGAAGTCCAACTCCAAGGCAAGTATTTCGAAAAACCGGAAGAAATCCTGGTGTACGAACCGGGTATTACCGTCGAATCGCTCGAGTTACTCGAAGGGAACGTCGAAATTCGCGGACGACGTAACCGCGTCGAAAAAGGGTCGGCGATCCGTGTGAAACTGAAGATCGCGGAGGATTGCGAACTCGGCATTCACGGAATGCGCTTACGGACGGCAACCGGGATCAGCGAATATCAACGCTTCGTCGTTGGACCATTTGCGACCATTGAAGAAGCCGAGCAATCCCGGGAAACTCGCAACGACACACGTGAAACGGCTCAGACCGTTCCACTGAACGGCACCGTGCTCGGCCGAATGTTTGAACCGACCGATGTGGATCTGTTTCGGATCGAAGCGAAACAAGGTCAACGGCTGACTGCTGAGATCGAAGCCGTGCGACTGGGTGTCGATCAAGGCATTCCTGATTTGCACCTCGCACTCTACAACGCAGAGGGCAAGCGACTGATAGCGGCGGATGATTCCGCATTATTCTTGCAAGATCCGGTCGTGTCGCTCGTCGCGCCACAGGACGGTGCCTACTTTGTCGAAGTTCGACACTCCACGTACTCTGCCAATAATGACGTGTATCGCCTGCATCTCGGCAACTTTGCCCGGCCCACGGGCGTCTATCCGGCTGGCGGTCCCGCAGGCAAAGAATTGTCCGTACGCGTGTTGGGAGATCCCAAAGGAAGCTGGTCTCAGACGGTGAAATTGCCGGTCTCCCAAACATCTTCGACGACAGACGGCAGCCAGGTCGCGGGAACCACGGATTACCGTTTTGTCGCCATTGATCCAGAAACCAAAATCCCTGCACCGACGCCCAACACGTTGCGAGTCTCGCCATTCGACAACATGCTCGAATCTGAACCCAATAATTCTGAAGATGCCATAAAACCGCAGTCTGCCGTGAGTCTACCGATCGCCTTCAATGGCATTATTGACCAGCCGGGCGATGTCGATTGTTTCAAGTTCGCCGCCAAAAAAGGCGAGCGATTTCGGATCCTTTGTCTGGCCAACGCACTTGGTTCGCCGTTGGACCCGACGATCTGGATCAAACAAATCGGCGGCAAGGGCAATATGCAGCGGGCGACCGATTCGCGTCCGAATCAACTCGGCTACCCGCCCTTTGGTGGCATGAATCGCGACACGCTGGACCCGTTCCTTGAATTCACCGCTGTGGCCGATGGCGAATATGTACTGGGAGTCGAAGACGATCGAAACAACGGCGGTGCCGACTTCGTTTATCGTGTGGAGATTTCGCCTGAAACCGACGCGGTCTATGCCTATATTCCACAAGATGGTGAAGCCGCATTCCAGCCACAATCACGGCAATCAATCAGCGTGCCGAGCGGTGGGCGATACAACACTCAGCTGTCGATCATCAACTCCAATCGACCTTACAACGGAGACTTGGAATTGGTGGCCATCGGCCTGCCCGAAGGCGTGACGATGACTGCTCCACGAATCACTCCGGCGATGCCGCGAGTCCCGGTCGTCTTCGAAGCCGCACCGAGGACCAAACTGCAAGGCAAGTTCATCGAGATCGTCGCTCGTCCAGCGGTGGATACTCCCAAACCAGCCAATGACGCATCGAAGCCGGCAGCAGTCGAGACGAAACCCGCAACCGAGCCGACTACCGCAGTGGCGCGAAATCTGGTCAGCGGATTCCGTCAATCCATCCCCATGAGTGCGTCCGGTAACAACGACTACTACCTGTTTAATACCTTCGACAAACTGGCGATCGCCGTTACAGAACAGGCGCCGTTCTCCATCGAAATCGAAGAACCGAAATCGGCCCTCGTGCAAAACGGCGAGATCGCCTTGAAGTTTAAGATTGTTCGCAAAGCAGGTTTCGACGAACCCGTGAGCGTGGCGATGGAATGGAAACCGACTGGCGTTTCGACCGGCACTCCCACAACGGTGCGCTCCGACAAATCGGAAGGCGAATATCAGCTCGGCGCGGCTCGTAACGCGACGGCTGGTTCCTACCAAGTGACATTGTCCGCAGTCAGCGGCGCGCAGCGCCCTGCCTATCGTGACGGAGCTAGCCGAACGTACGTTTCGACCACGCCGTTCAAACTGGTGGTGGCCGAACCTCACATCGATGCAAAGTTTGCTCGTGCGTCGATCGAGCGCGGCAAGACCGCCCCGCTGACCGTCAAGCTCAATCATTTAAAACCATTCGCCGGTAAGGCCAAGGCAACACTGTCTCGGCTGCCACGTGGTGTCGAACTTGTCGAGCCGTTCCGCGAAATTGGTCCCGAAGATAAAGAGATTGTCTTCACGCTCAAGGCGACTGACGAATGCCTCACGGGCGGCTACCAGGGAATCACATTGGACCTGACTGTCACAGAAGAAGGACAAGCCGTGAGACAGCTCAGCGGTTCAGGAACCCTCCGCATTGACGCTGAACGAGGCGTCCGAGCTGCGATGAAGTAGGCGAGTTTTCGAATGTTTCATTTATTTTTATGGGACTTCGAACCGGATGGCAATGTCGAACACATTGCCGAACATGGTCTTGAACCCGATGATGTTGAATATGCATTCAACGATATTCTCAGCGAGGCGACTAGTCGTTCGAGTGGACGACCAGCAATCTATGGATTGACACCTGATGGACGCGTGATTTTCGTGGTGTTTGAGGAAATCGACGATAGACTCATTTACGTCATCACGGCGTTTGAGTACGAGGAATAGCGATGCCTAGACAAACAATTACAGTGAGTGAAGATCGACTTCGTGAGCTTCGTGAACGATCAAAAAAAGTCCGAGAACAAGTTGCTGCTGATCGCGAGCAAATTGCTGCTGAAGGTCGCGAGGTCATCGACCAGGCGATCAAGTCAGGACGACTGGTCAAGTTTCTGTTCCGTCCCGAAGAACAAGATCTACTCGAAGCCGTGGACCGATTTGCGAGCGAACACAACTTAAATGGCCGTGAGCAAGTGATTCGTTGTGCCTTGACGAAGCTTCTGAAGGATGAAAACCGGGTTTCTTGAGACCTCTTCGAGCTTGAAAATGGATTTCTTTGATGAACCGTTGGAGAGAATTGTTGGCTCAAGCCCCGAAATCCCAGTACCTGACTGGCACATCGACGAAGTGAGTCGCCGCAAACAGGAATATGAAAACGATCCAAGCATCGCCGTTTCATGGACGGAAGCGAAACAGCGAATTCTGAATACGCATGAACGATAGCCAAATATCGCCTTTGATAGATCTCTCAAACGATCACCGTAAATGCGATTGACAGAAAAAAAGAAAATGATGAACGCCACAACAAATATCAAAGAGGAGGCTCGACGGTTGATCGATCGTTTGCCCGACGATGCCAATTGGGATGACCTCATGGACGAAATCTACGTCCGGGCAGCAATCGAAAACGGTCTTCGTGACAGCGACGCCGGCCGCACAATTCCCGTCGAGGAAGTTCGTGCCAAGTTCGGATTACCTCCATGAAAGTCTACTGGACTGCAGGGGCACTGGCCCAGTCTTCCTGTTCCACAACGCCAAAAAGAATCAGAGCAGCGTGATCCAGAAACAACAAACATCTTCAGCACAGATGCTACGAGTAATGCAATGACACATCGAATTCTCCAAACTGTTATTTTCGCCACGTCGTTCATTGCGACTTCCGTTTGCTTCGCCGACGCCGGCACGCAACTGAAGATCTTTCCGCCTGAGATTTCATTGCGCGGTCAGGAGGATCGTCAGACCATTGCCGTCCAGCTGCTGAATAATCAGGGCATCACGCGGGATGTCTCCACAGCGGTTGTTGTGAAGGTTGCCGATCCGAAGATCGTCGAGGTCGACGGTCAGACCATCAAGCCGAAGGCGGACGGCCAGACAAAACTGTTGATTGAACTGGGCCAGCACACGGCCGAAGTGTCAGTCACCGTCAAAGACGCAGCCATTTCGCGAGATGTCAGCTTTCGCCTCGACGTGATGCCGATCTTCATGAAATCGGGATGTAATAGTGGCAGCTGTCACGGAGCAGCTCGCGGCAAAGATGGATTCATGCTCTCACTGTTCGGCTACGATCCAGCCGGCGATTACTACCGGTTGACGCGACAATATGTCGGGCGTCGAGTCGACCTGGCCGTGCCAGAGAAAAGCCTGATCCTGGAGAAAGCCACGGGCGCCGTCAATCACACCGGCGGG
>JAQGHT010000611.1 GCA_028291565.1 Planctomycetaceae bacterium
GACTTCAATGCGCCCCGGCCAATCGAAGCGGTTGACAGTGTCTTTATTCAAGATCTGACGTGGATGGAAGTCCGTGACGCGATGCGGGCCGGTAAGAAAACGGTGATCGTGTCGACCGGCGGCATCGAGCAAAACGGGCCGTATCTGGTCGCCGACAAGCACAACATCGTGCTGCGTGGGACAACCGAAGCCATCGCGCGCAAACTGGGAAATGCCCTGGTCGCTCCCATTGTCGGCTTTGTTCCCGAAGGCGAAATCGATCCGCCCGGTCTACATATGTCTTATCCCACTACCGTCAGCGTTTCAGAAGACACCTATCGCCGGCTCTTGACGGATATCTGTCAGTGCTATCGTGTGCATGGCTTCGAGCACATCGTGTTGCTTGGAGATAGTGGCGGAAATCAGGAAGGCCTGAAGGCGGTGGCGGAGCAATTGACTGCGAAGTGGAAAGGTGGAAAAACGAAGCTGCACTACATTCCCGAGTACTACGACTACAAAGGCGTGGGGGTCTGGCTGGAATCGCAGGGGATCAAGCAGACCGATGAGGGATTACATGACGACTTCGGCATGACGGCCCAAATGCTGGCGATCGATCCCGGCAGTGTGCGAATGAAGCAGCGAATCAAAGCGGGCAATTTCCGCATCAACGGCATCGATCTCGCGCCTGCGGAAAAGACCGCCGAGTGGGGCCGCAAGATCATCAACTACCGAGCGGACCTGACAGTGACGGCGATTCAGAAATCGCTGAAAAACTGACTGGATTCGAGCGCGCCATGCGATAGGAAGTACAAAAAACGAAATGCGAGAGTCGTGTCTGGTCGTCTTGACCATTCCACGCCGCTCGCATTCTACGTCGGACTGGTTCACACAGCCGAAACAGCCGCTCTAAATTGCCTCGACGGAAGTCTGAGCAATTTGATGCTATCGGGATGTGCTGAGTTTCTCATGCCGTGCATTCGTTTGTGACGACATTTCTGGTACATCCTGCGTTTCCAGTTCCATCCTCGTTGGTGTCACATATCGCAGGCCATCATGACCGGCGACCGCTTGCCAATTTGGGTCGAACTGCTGAAACGTTGAGCTGAACCCGGGGGGGTCCTGGTGCTGTAAGCCCGGAGTCATACATCCTCCGAGCAGCAGGGTGCCGCTCACAAGCACGCAGCTTGTCCGTGCGGCCAGTTTCCAATCCATGGCAGATTTTCTCCTTCTTTGAGGGCGGTCTACGACAATCGAGACCTGCACACCCTCATCATCGTCCGGCCCCTAAATCAAGCCTCCTCTGAATCCCCGACGGATTCTGAAATCCCTGATTTTCGTCACGCGAAATGCGTTCTACGGGCTTCACGCAAAGTCGTTTCTTAAAACGAATCCGTGCGATTTTCCGGTCTGCAGAGAGTGCGGTATGAGTGCCGATCGGCTAAAATATCACGGCGGAATACCAGAATGAAGATCCTGATCTGACGACTCTACGAGCGGGCGGAGTCCGGGTCGAACTTGACGGGCCAGAGGTCCATCCTACGACGCCCCTCCGAAATGGGCGGAGTCCGGGGTTCCAATTTCAGATTTGGCCAAGTGATGAATTGCGATATCGGATCCGACATTCCTCGTGCTGCCGCCATCATCCGGAATGGGGGACTGGTTGGAATGCCGACGGAAACAGTCTATGGCCTGGCGGCGAACGCACTGGATGCTCGCGCGGTCGCTCGTATTTTTGAGGCGAAGCAGCGGCCGTTTTTCGATCCATTGATCGTGCATGTCGCAGACCGGCATTGGATGCCGCGCGTGGTTTCGGAGTTTCCACCGCTTGCTCAACGCATGGCCGACCGATTTTGGCCCGGACCATTGACTCTAGTGCTGCCCCGCTCCAGTGGCATCCCAGATCTCGTGACATCTGGCCTTCCCAGCGTTGGTGTGCGAATGCCCAGACATCCTCTGGCGTTGCAACTGCTGACCCAATCTGGTCTGCCCATCGCAGCGCCGAGCGCTAATTTGTTCGGCCGCATCAGTCCGACGACAGCGCAACATGTCGCCGATCAATTAGGGGACCGGATCGATTACATCCTCGACGGAGGTTCATGTGACGTCGGATTGGAGTCTACGGTTCTGAAACTAGATCCGAGGCCATGTCTATTACGGCCCGGCGGAATTTCGCTGGAAGAACTCGAAGCGGAGCTGGGACACGTGGATATTATCCCGCCCACCGATCATCCCTCAGAAAATGACTCCGCCACGCCGCAGACTGCGCCGGGAATGCTGCCGCAGCACTATGCGCCGCGAACGCCATTGTTTCTCGAGTCCGGAATATCGGCCAGAGACAGTGCATCTCGCCCATCGGGCAGGCTTGGCGGTCTGGGATTCACCACAGTTCCGGCAGGATATGCATACTCCGCACAGGAGATTTTGTCTCCTGCGGGAAACCTGGTGACAGCCGCAGCAGGTTTTTTCGCCGCCCTGAGACGCCTCGACGAACTCTCACTGGATGCAATCGTCGCGGGTGAGTTTCCAGATCAAGGCTTGGGCCGGGCTCTCAACGATCGGTTACGCCGTGCGGCATATCGGTAGCTGCCAAGGCAGCAGAGCCCCGTCACGCGGTTGGTTTCCCGTCTCCCAGAAACTTGACAAACTCTTGTGGAAGAGGAGACTCGAAGCGTAGTAATTGTCCGGTCACAGGCTGTGAAAAGCCCAGGACTGCGGCGTGGAGCGCCAGGCGGGCTGCAGTCCAGTTTCGGTGCTGGGCGAGTTTGGTCTCGTAACGTGGATCTCCCAACACAGGGTGGCCGGCTTCTGCAAAGTGAACCCGAATTTGATTGCGACGCCCGGTTTCCAGGCGGACTCGGACAAACGTCGCACCGCGGACGAGACGTTCTGTCCGGTAGTGCGTGATCGCGTGCTCGGCTTCTTCGTCCCAATTCCCTGTCGAATACCGTTGCAGACCTTGATTGGTCGCCATCTGGCTTTCAAATGTGCCACTGGCTGGCTCGACCGTTCCTGCCACCAATGCCACGTATTCGCGATCAGGTTTTCGCTGGCGAAACTGATCCTGCAGCTGTTCCGCCACGGGCCGGCTTTTACCAAACACCAGCAGGCCGGACGTACCGCGATCCAGTCGCTGGACGGCATAAGCCTTTGGCTGACGTCGCTGATGTGACAGATACCGCGACACGGCGTCGATGAGTGTGTTGGTCTCCCCATGATCCGTGGGAACCGTCAAAACATGGGCGGCCTTATCCACCACAATCAACGCGTCGTCCTCATACACCAGACGATAGGCCCGATCCTGTGGCGGTCGAGGCTTTTCTTTATACCTGGTATGCGGATCGTATTTGACTTCGACCTGATCACCAGCTGCCACCAGAGTTCCTGCGTCAGGGCAGGGTTGAGCATTCAAAAAGACACAATCGTGGTCGAACATGCCTCGAATATCGGCGCGCGAGCGTTGCGTCATCAATTGCACAATGCGGTCGATTCGCCCGGCATGCTCGGACTCGACTGAATGTGTTTGGTGTTTGATTGCCATTGGGGGGCTGTTGAAATCTTCGGACTGCGAGTCGCGGAGACTCCAACGATGGAGTCCGGCGTTTAAGCGGACCTCTCGAGTCGCGTCTACTTCGGCTTTGATTCGGGCTTAGCATCCGGAAACAGCATGCTGACGCTGGTTCGATCGTGGATCGATCGAATGGCCTCTGCAAACAACGGCGCGACACTGACCGTAGTGATGTTCTTCGGCAGTGGATCGTAATGATTCTCGATCGTATCGGTCATGAACATCTCTTTGATGTCGCTGGCTGCAATCCGAGCGGCCGAGCCTTTCGACAGGACGCCGTGCGATACGGCCGCGTAGATGTCCTTCGCCCCGCGACTTTTCAGCACGTGCGCCATCTCAATCAGAGTGCCGCCAGAGATCGTGAAATCGTCGACGAGCAGCACGTTTTTGCCGTCGACATTACCGATGACTTCCAGGACTTCGACCGTTTCGTCATGTCCGTGGCGTTGCTTGTTGCCGATTACGACCGGAACGCCCAACAGATTCGCATAAGAAGACGCGCCCTTGGCGAATCCGACATCTGGGCTACAGACAATCAAATCGGGGATATTCAGACCGCGAATGTAATCACACAGCACATTGCGGGCGTACAAGTGGTCTACTGGGATCCGGAAAAACCCTTGAATTTGCGGGCTATGTAAATCCATGGTCAAGACTCGGTCGGCTCCTGCCGCTTCAATCGCATCGGCACAGACTCGAGCCCGAATAGAAACACGGGGCTCGTCTTTCTTGTCCCCTTTGGCATAGCTGAAGAACGGAATTACGGCGGTCACATTTTGGGCACTGGCACGCTTGAGGGCGTCAATCCAGAAAAGCAACTCCATGAAGTTGTCATTGACGGGATGATGACTGCCCTGGATGACGTAAACGTCGCGTCCACGCACATTATCCAGGACGCGGACGAAGACATTTCCCTCGCTAAAATACAGGGCTTCGCACGGAGTCAGTCCGACTCGCAGGATCTCGGCAATCGACTTGGCCAGGCAGGGATTGGCCGATCCGGAAAGAATCGCCAGATCACCTTGCGGAGGCTGAAATGGAATTGCACGGGGGCCGGACAGGAAACTTCGGGACGCGGGGGCAGGCGACATCTGATGATTTCTTTTGGAATAGTCGTAGGACGGCCTTCCCCGGCCGACTTCATAACTCGACGCTGCGCAGGGTGGCTTTCGCAGCCCGCAATGATATCGCCGGATGCAAAGGAGATGAAGTCTCGATTCGCACAGGCCTGTACGATTCAAAAGGCTATTCGTGGGATCTGCCTGACTTGCCGTTGCAGTACTGGGTTTCCCGGCATACTATCCCGTCGCACATATTTTACTGCTCGCGGCCACGAATGAGTCTTTATCAACGCTTATCTCCGCGATCAAACGTCTTATTCTTAACCGATCGCGGTATAACCTCCATTTGTTTCACGCTTCGAAAGACTTTGGAATGGATTCCGAATGGACTGGCGCGAATCGTATTCGCATTGACGATCTGCACCCCGAGCTTTCCGGATCTCGCAAGATGTGGGACAACGAGTCACCTGACCGGCTGCCTGGAACGTCGCGCAACTCTAGAATTTCAATGGAGTTGTCTCCGTCGCTGACCGAAGGAATTGCCAAAACTCGCCAATTCCTGCTCCAGCAACAGAGTGCCGAGGGCTACTGGTGTGCCGAGTTGGAAGGCGACACAATTCTGGAATCTGAGTACATTCTGTTACTCGCATTTCTGGGGCGTGAGCAAACCGAGCGGGCACGTCAGGCCGCGCAGTACATTCTCGACCAGCAGCTGGCGACCGGTGGCTGGTCCATTTATCCCGGTGGGCCGGTCGAAATCAGTGCCTCGGTCAAGGCCTATTGGGTATTGAAGATCACGGGCCAGGATCCGCAATCCGAGCCCTTGCAGCGTGCGTGCCGAGCCATTCGTGAAGCGGGCGGAGCGGAAAACGTCAACAGTTTTACCCGCTACTACATGGCTTTGCTGGGTGCCATTTCCTATGACCAATGCCCCGCTGTGCCGCCGGAAATGATCCTGTTGCCGAAGTGGGCGCCATTCAACATCTACGAAATGTCGGCCTGGTCGCGAACAATCGTAGTCCCTCTGAGTTTACTCTGGGCGTTCCGTCCAGTTCGGGCCCTGCCGCCTGACTGGAGTATCGAAGAACTGTTTCTCAAACCGTCCAACACTCTGCCGGTTACGATGCCACCGTCCGAGAATGTCGACAAACTTGGACGCAAGACCTGGATTGACTGGCACAAATTCTTCAAATGGACAGACTTGGCGATCAAATTCTGCGAACGCAACGGCATTAAACCATTGCGCCGTCGCGCGATCGCGAAATGTGCGGAGTGGATTCAGGCCCGGTTCTCGAAAAGCGATGGGCTCGGCGCCATCTTTCCGCCAATCATCTGGAGCGTCATCGGCTTGAAATGCCTGGGGCATTCCGATCAGTCTCCAGATGTGCTTCGCGCGATGGATGAACTGGAACGGTTAGTGATTGAGTCCGCGGATGGGCGTTCATGCCGGCTGCAACCGTGCAAATCGCCTGTCTGGGACACTGCGATTTCGACCATCGCACTCCGCGAAGCAGGCGTCCCTGCGACGCATCCGGCGATTCGTTCTGCGGTCAAATGGCTGTTGTCAAAGGAAGTTCGCGACAAAGGCGACTGGACGGTCCGCAATCCGACGGTCGCGCCGGCCGGTTGGTACTTTGAATTTAACAACGAATTCTACCCTGATATCGACGACACGATCATGGTGCTGATGGCATTGCAGCAATGCCTGCCGCCAGGCGTCAGTCAATCCTGGCAAGTCGAAATGAATGGGACACTTTCTGAATCGCCACGCCTGCAAACGATCGTGGCTCAACGTCGCGAAACGACAGGCCCCGCCGTCCTGGCCGAACTGGAATCGGTCCGTCCAGCTTTGGAAGCCATGGGCCGCGGCGTTCGCTGGATGCTGGCCATGCAGAATCAGGATGGCGGCTGGGCGGCCTTCGATCGTGACAACAATCGCGACATTCTGACACGCGTGCCGTTCGCCGATCACAACGCCATGATCGATCCGAGTACGGCAGATATCACCGCCAGAGTCATGGAAATGCTGGGACGTCTGGGATTGTGGACAAAACAGCCCGCAATGCAACGTGCCCTGGATTTCGTCTGGCGTAATCAAGAGCCTGATCATTGCTGGATCGGCCGTTGGGGCATCAATTATCTCTACGGCACCTGGCAGTGCCTGGTGGGCTTGGCAGCCGTGGGAATTCCGGCAACAGATCCCCGGATGCAACTCGGCGCCGAATGGCTGAAAAAAGTGCAACAACCGTGCGGTGGCTGGGGTGAAACACCACGCAGCTATGACGATCCGACACTCCGCGGCAAAGGTGAACCCACCGCATCACAAACGGCATGGGCCCTGATGGGCTTGTGCGCAGTCGGAGAAGTCCATTCTGATGCCGTTGATCGCGGAGTCCGCTATCTGCTCGATACCCAACGCGAAGACGGGAATTGGGACGAGCCGCAATACACAGGCACCGGATTCCCAAGAGTCTTTTACTTGCGTTATCATTTGTATCGCACGTACTTCCCGCTGATGGCGTTAGCTCGAGTGGCAAAGCTCCGAGAATACCTGTAGGACAGGTTTCCAACCTGTCCGTCCGTCTCAGTTCTGTGCTGCGTGTCTTGTCCAGTTGCGAGACTGCCAAATCACAATTACGTCGAAGAGTTTGCCTCTGAAATGCCAATGAAAAGTTCTTCGACGGCGAGTCGGCAAGTGGCTCGCCTTCAGGTGTTTTGGCAGGTTCTCCAGCCGGACAGGTTGAAAACCTGTCCTACGCCAACACCTGAGTGATTGCCTTGGTTCCAGGCTCGGTCAACGGAATCGGCCGAGCTCCCAGGTGCGTGAAGTGGCGTTCGTGATCGATCCCGATCGCTTCGAAGATCGTGGCGTAGAATTCGGGAGCTCCGACTTCTCCGTCCGCGACTTTGTGGCCGTCGTCATCGGTCTTGCCGAAAACCGTGCCCCCCTTGATGCCGCAACCGGTCAATGACGCGCTCCAGGCCGAGGCGAAATGGTCGCGGCCCAAACTCGGATTGATTTGCGGCGTCCGGCCAAATTCGCCAACGGTGATGATCAGCGTTTTTTCCAACAATCCGCGCTCTTTGAGATCGTCCATCAAAGTCGACATGACATGGTCCAATTCCGAGACCAACTCAAGGTGTGTCTCGAAGTTCTGTCCATGGCTATCCCACCAGGCGCGAGCGACTTTGACAAACGGGGTGCCTGCTTCCACTAGCCGCCGCGCGATGATGCATTGCTCGGCGAACTGTGTCGGTCCATAGGCGTCACGAACTTTTTGCGGTTCCTGAGTGATATCAAACAGCTTCTCACTCGCCATCAGGCCCCGCACCCGCTGATAGGCCGAATTGTGGCTACCTACGGGATTCGTCTGTCGTCCGCGGGCGAACCTTTGACTCAACAGGTTCCGCAGGTCATCTCGTTCTTTATGGTCGACGTCCGAAATCACATCCAGCCGCTTGATATTCTCGGGCATTACGTCTTTGTCGAGAAACATCGGGGAATAACGCGAGCCCAGGAAGCCGGCCCCGCCTTTGTGACGGCCTTCACTCGAGGTGTACAGCGAAACATAGTCCGGTACCTGGCTTTCAGAACGAGCCAGTTCATGCGCCACAATCGCCCCTAAATCGGGATACTCCAGGCCACCTTCCGGAAGCCTGCCCGATTCCATCAACTTGGTTCCGCCGCCATGATCTGCGTTCTTGGTATTGAGTGACCGCACAATGGCTGTATGTTGCATTCGTTGAGCCAACTTGGGCATCAACTCTGAAATGCGGATTCCGCCGACATTCGTATCGATCGCTCGAAACGGTCCGCCGGTTGGCCGGCCGGGTTTCGGATCCCAAGTTTCGAATTGACTGGCACCGCCGGCCAACCACAACAAGATCACGTGTTTTTCCTGCTTCTTCAGTTCTTCCGCCAGCAGGTTCTGCTTGAGAACGTCCAGCCCCGTCATGTCCGCAGCAAATGTCGACACACCCGCTGCCGCCGCCCCGAGAAACAGCCGCCGACTCAAAGCCGGGGTACTCATCGGCCGGCCTTGGGAGTTGCAAAATGTCTCGAGGCCATTCGTTGCGGGCTGGATAATATTCATGGCGAGTTCCTGAAACGCAGAAATAACTCTTTTTTGTAGCTAAATTCGTGAGAATTTGGGCGATTTCGGACACGTGCCCGAAGTCTCACGACTTCCGCTACAGGGAAGGTGCAACGTTTGACCAATCTAGTGATTGAACCGCGATTCAGAACTGGTCAACATCGACCACACAACTTGCTGCCACGCCACGTTCACACGGTCAGCTCGAGCATCGAGGTACTGGTTGATTGCTGTCGCTTCTTCCGGATCGGGTTGGCGCGAAAACACATTCAAAAAGGCAGCCTTCAGTTGTTCGTTACGATCTGGAATCGTTTTGATCATCCCCACCAGCCGATCGCCGCCGTCGTTCAATAAGTCGTTTTGCACATGCTGATTATTCTCGAAAAACAGCGCCTCGTTGACGCCCACCTGAAAGTTATCACCGGGATTCTCGAGCTGATTCGCCAGATGCTGTGAGTGATTCTCCAGATCTTTTCGGCGATTGGCCCAGTCTGGTGACATCACGTCTGGTGGCAAATTCTTGTCATTCCGTGTGGCGAACAGCAAGGCCAGAGAATACTGTCGCGGCGTCAAAGGTCGTGGCAGTGCTACGGCGAATGTCTTGGACTCCGGCTTGGATTCGGTACTATTCCAGCTTGAGGATCGAGAATACGTTTGACTGAGGACGATGCCCCGAATCAGCCGTTTCAAGTCATAGCCATGTGTCACCAGATCCCGAGCCAGCCAGTCGATGAGCTCCGGATGGCTGGGCGGATTCTCGGAATGCATCTGGTCCAGCGGCATGACCAGACCTCGTCCCAGCAGGCGAGCCCAAATCCGATTGACGATCGAACGGCTGAAAAACCGATTCTCCTCGGCTTTCAAGGCGAGTTCCACCATGCGCGCCCGAGCGCTAAATGAGGGGGCCGGGGGCGGTGGACCTTCCTTCTTTTCGTCGTCTTCTTTTTGCTGCTTGGCAAGCTCTTTTTTCTGATCATCCGTCAGCATCGGGGGCGGAGGTTCGTCGATCGATGAACCTGTCAGGAACATGTATTTGGCCTGCTTTTCCACTCCGGCAGTCGTCTTGAATTTCACGAGCCCTTCATTCCGTTCCGCCAGCTGGTTCCGCTTATTCAGATAGCTGCGATTGAAGAAGGCATACATTCCATAGTAATGGTCCTGGTGCCAATCCACGACCAGCGGGTGGTCGTGGCACTTTGCACAATTGATGCTGACGCCAAAAAACAGCTTACTGGTATCATTGGTCAGATCATCAATATCGCGAACTCGCGACTTGATGAACATCAATGCGCCCTTCTTCGCTGGGTCGCCATCGACGGTCAGAAACATCTCTTTGAAGAGCTGGTCCCATGGACGATTTTCCTGGCAGGCCTGAAGCAAATAATCTCGCCAGACGCCATCATTCGTCTTTTCCATTAGCAGCAAATCGAGTTCGTTGCGTTGCTGATACGCATAATCGGGACTGGCCAGCAGCCGGTCGACGGCTTTGACTCGCTTGTCCGCTTCTGTTGAACTTAGATAAGAATTGATTTCGGAGGCCGTGGGAATGCGTCCGGCCAGATCCAAGGTCAATCGGCGCAAGAGGATATTAGGAGCGGCCTGTTCGCCTGCCGGGACCTTTTCTGAGTCAAGCTTGGCCTGGATGTAATGGTCGACGACTTCTTCGATTGGCTTTTCAGCCGGAAGTAATTCGGCAGCAGGGACTTGTGAAAAGGAATTCGCGCCGAAAAACAACACGAGCCCGAGAATCGATCGAACGAACAGAGACTCAGGCAAACGCATGGCGGTCTCCTCAGGCAGGGCGGGCGGATGCGGCGGGCGATATTGGGGCAAGCATTTCGGGCGGATATTGGATTATTGCCGTCACGAATACACGAATTCAATCACGACTTTCGCGCATCTCTTCTATCGTCAGGTTAACCGACGTTGATGCGTGTCGCAAGAGAGTTGTGCTCTGGGAAGATTACGGCGACTTGGTTGAGGTCGCTGTGTGAGGATTGGACAAAGTCGACCGGGGCATGTTAAAACGGCAAACGAGTCGAGCGCCTGACATTTGCTGAATTGCAGTACCGAACGGGTGATTTACAATATCCCAAAACAACGAGCGAGTCTGAATCCATGCCCTCTCCCAACTCGATTATTCTCAGTGCATTCGCCGATGAAGTCGGCTTTAAGAAAACCGCCGTCGAGCAATTGACTGCTTTGGCCGCGATGGGATTGCAATATTACAGCCCCCGATTCATTGACGTGACCGGCTCGGGAGAGACCAAGCATGTCATGACGTTGAACGAAGCCGAATTGAAGTCTCTCAAGGAGTTGCACGCGGCTTATGGAATTCACGTCACCAGCATTGGTTCCCCGATTGGCAAAGTGAAACTGCTCGATCAGGACGACGGCACACACAATCGTTTCGTACCCTTTGCCGAATACCTGGCAAAGGATGTGCAAACAGCCATCAATCGTGCGACGACTCTGGAGACAAAGTTGATTCGCGGTTTCTCGTTTTATCATCCCCGCGGCGATGATCCCTGGAAGTATTTGCCCCAGGCGGTCGATCAGATCGCTCAGATTGCCGCCGTTTGCGCGGCTTCCGGCGTCGTCTACGGGCTGGAAGTCGAAGCCAATTTGATCGGCCAGAATGGGCGGATCCTGGGCGAGATCGCCCGGCAGGTGAACAGCCCGCATATGGTTTTGATTTTCGATGGCGGCAACATTAGTTCTCAGAATTTGAATGTCGTCGAATGCTTCGCGGAATACGAAGCCATGCGTCCGTACCTGGGCTGGCTGCATATTAAGGATTACCAGGTCGACCAAGGCTTGCCTTGGACCGGAGTTGTCGAAGAAGAACGGCTGCGGAATTTCGTTCCGGCCCACTTGGGAGATTCCGGACACGAACGCATTCTGCGTGATCTGCGGCAGCATCTGCCGGAATTGAACGCCAGCATGCAGAAACTGGGAGCTCCGGGGGTTTTCCTGGAACTCGAACCCCATTTGAAAGGTGGCGGCCAATTCGGTGGATTCAGTGGTCCCGACGGATTGGGAGTCGCCTGCCGCAGTCTCTGTTCACTACTGGATTATGTTCAAATTGACTATGAGCTGCGAACGTTCGAACACATCCGCCAGGCACGGGGGTTCTAAATTCAATTCGAAAAAAGCAGGGATTGAGAACACTAATCGACGCTAGTAAACACTAATCAAAAATTCAACACGGTCTGTCCGGGACGCAGGAATTTGACGAAAAGTGCCAAAAGGTTTCATCAAATGGCAAAAGGTCCGTGATGAAATCCGTAGGACGGGTTTTCAACCTGTCAGTTTCCTGGTTCCGGACAGATTGAAAACCTGTCCTACGTCAAATAAATCACATCCGAAGATTGACTCGTTGATTTTGACAAACGCATCGAAAGCCCG
>JAQGHT010000612.1 GCA_028291565.1 Planctomycetaceae bacterium
CGTAAGCGAGTTGACAACGCCGCAGCCGAGCTGATTGCGGTCGCACGTCACATCTTCCAGCACCATCCCGAACTCGCGGGTGTGTATGGATCACTTGGGAAGGGACTGCGTGGCAGTCACTCCCTGACGTCGGGGGCACATCACCTGGTCTTTGACTTGCCGAAGGACTGCGTCATTGCCATTGAAGGGGAATCGGTCCAATCGATGCAAGGACCGATACAAGTCAACATCGTTATGCCAGGGAGTGACCTCATGCGAAAGAAACCGTTGCGAAATCCCTGATGCGCAAGTCGTTCAGCGTTTTTTTAGTGGGCGTTCCGTCAATGCATTTCGGGGATGCTCGACAATGCTCGGTACGACAGTCCCGGAATTATGATAGAATTCAGTCATGGAAACCGAATTAGAAATCAACAGTGCAAAGCCTGAGACGCCACACCGTCAATCGCTGGATGAAGTCATTGGCTGTCAATTGGCATCCAACCAGCGGTTGGTCATCTGCGTCAAGGAAATCAGTCTTCCGGCAAAGGCCGATTCTCGGCCGGCTCAGACGCTGGCAGACTGGACGCAAGTGTATGAAGGTCTGAGTGACGCAGAGGTCGATGCAGTTGATCAAATCGTGAATAATCGCGTCAATCTGACCCGACATCTCCCCTGATGGAAGATCTGCTCGACACTTGAGGATGCTGGTTTCGCGTGCCCAGTGGCGAGTATGCTTGACGAGTGCACACACTCCGTTTCCCTGACGAAACCGACGATGCGTTCCGCGAGCGGGCGCAGCGAACGGGAGCGATGGCCAAAGTCCTGGTCGAGCCCTGTTTCCTGAATCGCCTCATCCAGAAGCTTCTGCGTGACGGAACGTTGACCGAATCAACTGTTTTGATCAATCCGACCGTGCGAGTGGAATATGAACAAGCGATCGCAATCGGTGGCATTGGCGAATCGTTGAATGCCACGAAGAATAAACGCTGGGGAGACGGACCATGGATTCTTCCGCTCGAGCCGGACGATCAGTTTTTCCCCGAACGGATCACGTATCTCTACCGAGAAAACTCGCTCTACAATCGCCGCTTCGAACAGCGCATTCGACTGAAAGAGCTCATGGGAAAGAACCATCGTAAATTGGTTGGCGATGCGAAGTAT
Source organism: Planctomycetaceae bacterium (assembly GCA_028291565.1). Classification (GTDB taxonomy): domain Bacteria; phylum Planctomycetota; class Planctomycetia; order Planctomycetales; family Planctomycetaceae; genus JAKFVC01. Next base: position 1,141 of record JAQGHT010000612.1, read on the forward strand.
TTCACGAAAGAGATCTTTCTTCGGCAACTCACGACCGATCAAATATCGGCCATCCGGCGGATACTTCAGATTGAGCCTGGGGCGCTTTGGAGAGCGGCACAGGGAAAAATATTCATCCCACTTCCGAAGCGTGAGGTCCAGCTCGAATTCGACTTCAGCCCTCAGGGAAGCCATATCCAGCAAGCGGAGTGAATCATGGCGTCAGCTAGCAGTCTGTGGCATCGTATCCTGTGAATGGCAAAAAGGTCCGTTTCGGAACCGGCCTCATCATCCCAACCCGATCCGCTCCGCGAGTCTGTGGATAAACTTTCGCAGGAAATTGGGCTACTTCGTGAAATCATGGATCAGATCCGCGAAGATTTATGCTGGGTGACTCGAAATGGACTTCCGATCCAGCCCATCGAACATGTCGTCGTGAAACAGATGGCTCTCAATCCGTGCGCGAAAGACTGGGGTGATCGGTTGGTCATCGAACGGCATACGAACCAAACATTTTCCCCGTTGGAATCCGGAATTCTCGACCACATCGCGGCCGATCTCAAATCGACCTTTCAGGCGATTGCCCAAGGGCAACTCGACACCGTGCTCGACTCGCTCGATAGAGTTCGTACCCAATTGCAAACATCCCGTCATCGAGATCCCCAGGTCGAGCTCCCGACGCCACCCGTCCCTCAGGCTGCGATTCCGCCACCGGCGACAGAGCCCGAGCCACCTCGCGAAAAGCCACCGCCCGGTCGACTCTTTTAGGTGGTTCTTCACGGTCCGAACGATGCAAATCCTGCCTCGACCCGCAATCGAGATCCGTCACCGACGCTGTCATTTCTCCGTGCGCTGCCGGGGCAGACGCCGTTGCTTCGTGTGAAGCGTTCGGCGTTTCGTGATTCAATCCCGTTCGGAATTGCGTCACCGAGCGAACCGGCGTAGAGTCGACCGGCAGCTTCCACTACGTTGCGATGTCTTCATTCCCTCGCCTCAAACCGCAGGAAATTCCGCTCGATCATCCCGATTCGAACAACATGTTTCGAGCGGGGCCGGACAAACCGCTGGTCGCGACGCCTGCGGCAATCGAGGCGTACTCGCACGAGATCGTTGTTGCCTGCTGGCAGTTGCTCAGGCAAAAAGCGGAAGAACACAACGGAATCGACTATCTCCAGATCTTCGAAGATGAGACGAAGCCGGAAAACCTCTGGTTCATTGAGGACGGACCAGGCGGAGCAATCATGGCATTGCTGCCTTCCGACTACTGATGACCAACGCTTCAACCGCCAAATCCGGTGGACGCCACGTAACTGATTCGACCAGATAAGCCCCATGCTTTGGGTCTGGTCACGTATTGCTTGCGGTCACCGGCGAACCTGTGGAATCGATGCCAATGGAGTCTGGTGACAATTTCGCGACTTCACCGAAGCTGGCTAGTAAATGAGGGGCAGGAGGCAACCAGGTCCGATTGTAATAGCGTTTGCGCCATGTACACGAGATCGTTTCATGGCCGTCTCTCGCTAGCGCTTCCAGCATTCCACGACGATTTCGGCATTGAGCGGCGTTCGATAATTGGTGTTCTCCGCTCATAGGGGGCATGTTGACGCGTGTGCTATATACGGAGTACGTTGCCACACACAGGGAAATGAGTCGACTCCATTCATGTGTTCAGTACTTATAGCTTCTAATCTACGCACTTCTTCTGATCAACTGTGAGTATTTCCCGTATGTTCATATATCTTCTGACAATATCTATGCTGCACGGCTTCGAGTCGTCCGATCCGTACGACGCACTAATTACTCGGTTGGAGGAAGAGCGCATGTCGACTGGCCGGTTATCATGCAATCGACAAGAGGAATTACGCGATCAACTGACTAAAGGTCGGCAGACCATGTCGGGTGACGATATCCGGCGGATTGGACTGCTATTGAATCCCCGAGGAGCAAATGTCATTGACCTGTCAGATGCGACGTTTCATAGCCACTATCGTCGAGTCGTCGAAGACAATTACTCGAATGAGTATTTATCGTTCGCAGATCGCATGGCCGAATACGATGCTGGGCACGGCTTCTACGTCTCCCTTAGAACCGATCTCATCGACTAGGCTCCTCAATTCCCATCGTGAGAGGCCGAATTCGCTCAAGCGCCGCCCACGGATGAGTACTTAGAAAGAGACCGAAGTACGAGTCAGGCGATGCATACATCGGATCAAAGTGCCTTTCGTAAGGGAATTCGGCCGGAAGAAGATCAGTCATGTGGATTGTCCGGTTCGACTTCATCACAAGCCAGCAAAAGCGAGCAACGCAGTAGTTGCGGAGTCGAACGACAGCAACGGACGGATCGTCATGGGGGACCGGGCACACGAATCCTGTATTAAGCCCGTGAGACATGGGCATATGAGCGTCGATGAATTCAATGACGGGTGATGCACCCCATCGGCTTACTTCCATGAATGCGGAGAATCGCTCCAGGCGAACTTGGCAGGCTTGACGATGAGCTGATGCAGTTAGATCGTTCGCTGCGATGCACGAACCGATTTCCAGGAACCGCCTTGGACGTACCCACCCCAATTGATCGCAGAAGTGATCCTCCAACCCCTCCGCGTTGGCGAGATCTGAAATCCAAAAATCTCTACCTATAATCACATCCAATGCTTGTAAGAATCGATGGCCTGGGTGAATATCGATCCAGCCCTGGCCAGCAGGTCGAAGCGGACCGTAAACGGCTCCGATCGGCGTAAAGCAAGACAAATCAGCTATCGCGAGGCAGGTGTAAGCAACAATGCGCTGAGTGGCAACATTGATCGGCCGTCCGAGTTCCTCCCAGCAACGAAATGTCAACTTTATAAGGAGAGAATACTCAGGTGGAAGGTGGGTGATTTCTCCTGACCTGACGCCTTCCAGAATCTGCGCCATTGCCTCGGAGAGATGAAGCCCAGACATAGGGATCTCAATCGATCCATCATCACCCCTCAACTCAACTCGCGGACTAAGCGGGACAGGTGTGTTGTCGTTATCCGACAATACTAATAACTCAATTGGCTGTCGATTCTCGCCCGAGACCAAGCCAGGCCAAGGTGGATTGGTCTTCTCAATTGCGTGAAGTACCGAGGCAGCTTTGACATAAGTATCGACTTTCGTCTCGTACGGACTGATTCCGTCAAGGGACTCTTCCAGCCAAGCGCATCGCGTCCAAGGCGCGATATGATTGATGATGAGTCGATCAAAGGACTCTGCGTCACGGATGCTAGAGTGAAAGTTGTTGGCTTTTCGAAACTGCTTGGCCCATTCACAGATGGGCACGTGAATTGTATCTGCGAAGGCGGAGAGAAAGGAGATAACGCTCGACATTTGGCGACAGTGCAGCTCGCTACGGAACAGCCCCATCGCAGTAGACGCATGCTCAAAAAAGTGAAACCATTCATGCACCAGAACCCGATCTACTCCAGCGCGAGATTTGCCAACCCACAGAAGGCCCTCGCGGTGGCTATAACCACTCCCATCGCCAGAGTGCCCCAAGTGCAGATCGTCGTTCAACTCCACTGTAAGCAATTCATCTTCATCGAGAATCATTCAATCGTGTCCGTTTCGCGTGACCCTTTGCCTCCCGCTTGCTCCCCGTGGAAACGCGTCCCAGGAAGGGGATCATTGGCTGTGTGAGGTGCTACTCGATATTTCAAACGGAGAGTTTGAACCTCTTCGGATCGAATTGTTCCCTCGGTTCCCAATGATACGATTTTCAAATCGATACCTCCTTTTTGAGTTCCAGAGTCGGCGACAGTAAACTTGATTTCCAATTCCATGAACTCTAGCTCAAAGAGTGCATGACGTTGTGCCGTAGACCTCTCATTGTCGATGGCCACCAAAGAATCTCGGACCTCGGTAATTAGCCGCTTTAGACTGTCGCTTACCATAATCGCCGATTTCCACGGCCCCTTCTCACCTCACACTTTGGGGACTGACACAAATATCACTTGTATTCAAATGAGATGCGACAATCATTGAGCCAGCAGATCGGGGCGACTTCTTTGTCGAGGCCGGCTTCTTTCAGCACGGGATTGTGCGTGCGACGGTCGAAAATAATTTTGATCGTATGTTTGTCGCTGATTTCGATCTCGCCGCTCGTTTCCACAAATTTGCGAGAGAGCTGCTTCGGCTTTGCCAGATTGTAACCTTTCAGCCGGCTTGCTAACCAGCGGTAACAGCTGTTGGCGATGACTGTCAGTGTTACGTCCAAGTCAACATTCAATCGAACTTCGCTCGATACATTATCCATATGAAAGAAGTTGACGTTGGTTCCAAGACCATCTTCAATTCCATTACGTCGTGCATATTCCATAATCATCTGACGTGGTGGTGCGTCTGGATGGTTAGCGAGAAACAACGTGGGTTGCTCACGCCCAAATCCAGTTACTGCAATCTGCCGAATTGTTCCTTCATAGCCATCCAGGCGAATTATCTCATCCAAATATTGGATCCGTTTGTTTCGACGCTTGGGGATGTCGATAGACGCTCCCTTCCAATCCGCTTTCGGTCTCTGGCCCAGCTTCTGCAAGATGGTCGGGCCTCTACGGCGGATCGTCACGAAATTGATGCCGCGCCGGTTTAGTTCCGACAACTGCTCGTAGGTTGTGAGCTTTGAATCGAAGTATAGCCATTCGGGATTCTTTCCTGTCAGATCTTTCCAGTAATCGACGAAACGGAGAATTTCCTGCGTCTGCTCATCGCGCACCAAGTTGGCGTTCGCATAGCAAAACACCTGTTTTTCATGCTCGTGCGCAAAGAAGGTCTGAATACTGGGGCAAGCTTGGCCACGACAAGGAATGTAATGATTCTCAAGCAGGGCCTCTTCGCCACGATAGGGAATCGGGTGAAAGTCGAGCGAAAATGACTTGGCTTCCGGGAGCAAGATGGGGATCAGCTTCTGCACCCAGGCCCCGAGTAGTGCTTCCTGATGGTGTCGTTGGGTTCGATAGGAATACTCCGTTGCGAATGATTTCTTCGGAAAGATATTCAAACCTGCAAACAGTCCCAATCCCTGGTCCTCATTGCAATCATCGATGTGACTTACACGCTCCTTCCGAAGAAGCTTCATCGCTAACAAACTGAGGAGCGCCGCATCGGCTGGTATCATCTCACTACCCGGATAGTTTGCCTTTCGGACGAGGGAATCAAATCCCAACTTAACCAATAATGGAAGAAACAAAAACACGCCCGCCACTCGCGTTCTGAATCTTTGAGGTTTCTTGCAGGGTATAATTAGTTCCCGTCGATCGGCAACTTGCGATTGGGTTTGCTGTCGCTTCCGATTGATAAACGGCTTTGATCGAGGAATCCGAAAAAGGGGGACTCGTCTGATCCCATATCGCTGCAATATTGCCGAAACTCACGAACCAACTGACGCAACGCGAGATATCGATACCCGAATTGTTCAGCGACTTCTTTTTGTGACCGATGATCAATGAAAATCGCTCGTAATGCCTCGTATTGCCGATGATAGGCTTGAGTTGGTTGGGTGAAAAACTGTAAGCAAGCCGTATCGTCCATGACCGGGCTCCCTGAAAGTGTGAGTCGACAATTCCCTGCTTCCGCAACTGGATCCTAATCAACTTCAAGGATCGCAGGGAGTCGAAACCGGGCGAAATTCAGAGAACGTACGGGATTTCGCCCGAGTCCACGGACTGTGGGCCCGCACCAGAACTCGCATTCCAACCCAAATGTCGACTCACACTCGTCTCAACAATCCTCGCAAAATCGACGATTTTGTTCAAAAAAGTGTGAGGTGACGGGGAGGCATGGAAATCGGCGATAATTCATTCTCCATTTGGCCATCGGTTCTTTCAGTGAGCCTTCTTCGACGTCAACCGTTGTGATACTCAAATCTCTTCGAGTGTCGTAACTTGTTGAATATATCAAGCCTCTTGCACAACAGCAATCACGGCATTGCTACCATCCGACTACCGACCAGTCGATACGACGGAGTCCTCAGGCCTGAACGCTATCAGCTACGGTTTCGCGAAATCTCGCTGACGTTTCCACCGGTACATGTCGCCCCTCTCCGATGGTAATCGTGCCTTGCGCCATGCTCCTTCTCGTGCCACGCTGGGCGTGCTTCGCCGATTGTCGGTCGAAGCAAACGCCTGAGCGTTCTCGCTCATTGACAATCAGCGAAAGGGAGACAAACACATGCTCGTATCATTGGAGGATGGTAAGTGCCGCAATTGTGGCGGACAACTTGAAATCACGGGAGCCTCGGACGTCACACTCGAAGTCATCTGTACAGAATGTGACGACTCGTATTCGGTTGAGACAGATGCTTTTGGTGACGGCGGAATCACATATTGGCCCCAGGCTGTCGCCGAGTTCGGTGAAGATTCTTAAAGGGAGGTTGCTCATGGATCCGAACGCAACACTCCGCGATCTTCTCGAAGCTCTCAAGGGTCGAGACTGGGACCTCGTGCAAGAATTGTCCGAAGCACTATTAACGTGGATGAGGAACGGCGGATTCCCGCCCAATACAATCGGCCCTATGGAACTCGGCAACGAATGGCACCGGGCGGTTGCGACGTTTGTGTGTCATGCGGCACTTGGAAAAGTCAGGGCCGCTCATGAACGTCGTTCCCGAAAGAGAGGTGGATGATGTTTCACCACGACTGCATCTGGAACGTCAGCCCCAGGGCGAATGCTGAAAAACTGGCTCGCAAGCTCACCAAGACGACGATCTGGTGCTGTTGTACCGGCTTCGCATTGGGTGAGTACTTGTGGCTTAATGAATCGGCGTCACCCGACGGAGCGCAGGAGTATGGCATCGTCAAGAACGAAATAGGCAGTGGAAGCCAGGTACAGATTGAATCCATCACATTCGGCTGGTGCAATAAAGAATAGGCCCTGGAGTACATCCAAGCGATTCTTGTCGGGCACAATGACCACAGCAATTTTCGCCACAACGTCGCCCTCGCTCTGGAGACTTCCGAGCAACACAGACGCTGTGCTCACTGTGCATGAAGCGGTTCAGGCGGTCCCGTTTCCGAAAGGAGACGGGACTTTTTTGATGCCAGCGTGATCATTCGCCGAAATTCGAATTCGGGGGCGATCATTCAGTTGTCCTGCGGTTCGATCGAATTGTCCGACTTGATCACAAAGGTTGCCGTCACGACTTCGC
>JAQGHT010000656.1 GCA_028291565.1 Planctomycetaceae bacterium
GGTCGCCCACGTGGCGAGCCGTGCGGGGACCCTCGTCTTTCAAGCGCCGGGCCAGCAGGATCCGTTCCACGATATTCAGTTGAGCATGATTCCAGGGCAGCGCATATTCGCCCAGGTCATGTCCCAGCAGGTAATGATCGAGAAACGTCTGATCGCCCTTGTTTGCCAGATAAGGCTTGATGACGGTGTTAAAGAACTCGGGGTCTTTCCTGGAGAGGAAGAACGTCAATTCGTGGCTGGCGTGCTTCGAGTACAGCGTCCGCTTTTCTTCGAGCTTGAGCTTTGGCCAGTTGAGCAGGAATGCGAACTCAACGAGCTTCGGATCCCGGCTGAGCGTCAGATAGAGACCATACACGCGCGACAGACTGTCATAGGCTTCAAACTTCGATGTCGTGATGTCATTGATTGTCAGAGCCTGACCATCCGGGACAATTGTGATCTGCTTCTGCTGAGTAAAGTGAGCCTGTGGATCGAGACCTGCGATCAAACGCAGATCGATAAAGCCGGGCTTTGGTTCGGGTAAGGCAATACTGCGATAGGTGGTGCTCACAGGATCAACAGCCACGACATGAATGTGCTGATGGGATCCAATTGCATCAGATTTGATTTCGATCACGCCTGCTTCATTCGCCACCAGATTGACCATGACGGCTGACGCTTGAGCCAGGAAGTCGAGATTCGCGAGGTTGCCACCCGCTGGTGCACTCGTTGGACCTGGGGGCGTTCCTCGTTCGGCAGCACTTTGGGGCTTGCCTTCTGAGGCAGCGAATTCACCGCCATCACCGGCCTGTTGTTCGCCCGTCTCTGTGGAACGTACAGCCCAGGGGTTGAGTAACAAGGACGGCCGGTCCAGTGTATTACCCGGGAACTTCGGCGCGTATTTGCGATCGATGATGTAGCGATACTCATCGCCAATATTGCGGCCGGTCAGATAGACCGATTCTGCGGGAGATTGTTGAAACAGATAAGGCTCCGCAGCGCGGACGCGGCTCAGTTTCGCGAAGACGTCGTATTCGGGAACAAATCGAGTTGCGAAAACATGTACGCGAGTGAACTTGGTCGCGTTCTGCAGTTTCACGCGCAGACCGCCATCGACCGGGGTGATAGATTCGATCTGCAACGGAGCCAGCGCTGGAGTCTCCAATTGGCGATGGCCGCCCAAGACGAATCCGTTCAGCTTCGGCCCCTCGGTAACTCGGATTCGAATCCGCGTGCCACTGGTTTTCAGCAGCAGGTCAAAATCTCCCGTCGGGAGTTTTTGCAGGACAATCAGTCCATCCTTCAAGCTTAAGTGCGAAAATCGATCGGCAACGAAGAGGTCATTGCGAACTTCCAATAACGAGAGTTCGGACCGCAACGGCGAGCGGGGAGGGACCGCCTCCTGGTTCTTCGGGGCGATCTTGTTTTGTTCTTTGGGGTCCGTCTTGGCAACGTCTTGCTTTTTCGCTGCATCGCCTTCTGCCAGGTCGCCTGCCGAGGGCAGGTAGGGAACGGTTATTGATTCACCTGCCTTCCCGTGTAGCGTCAGCGAATAAGTATATTGATCCGGACGTAGATTCCACGTGTGCTGCGTGTTTTCAGGATTGATGGCGGTCAACGCATCAATGTCCGTCAGCATTCCCAGCTTGATCCGCCCGGCCGGGTCCGTCTTCAGGGTGACATTGTACAGCAACCGAAAATCGTGATGCTTCAAGGCCAGCTGGACCGGACGCGAAGCCTTTGATTCACCGGTTTTACCACGCAACTCGAGCACGTATCCTTCTGCATTTTTCGCGAGATGCAGGTATTCGATTTTCTCAGTCCGGTCGATTTCATTCAATGTGACCGCATCATCGGCGGACAGATCGATCTTCTGTCCACCGGCACTCTGCTTCTTCACTTTTGCTGACAGGCGAAATGCCAGCGACGCCAACCGAGGTGGAACCTGAAATTCATGGACCGATTCACGATCCTGGAACAACTTGAAGTTGGGAATCTCCTGGGTTGATGCGATCCCGTCCAGATCCGTCGAGATGAGCGTCAGTTTCACTTCGTCCAAGACACTCAGCGTGATCGGAGTGCCATTCAACGACAGGCCTGCGCGAACCACGAGTTGCGCCGTCTTTCGCTTCAGCAAGGCCTCGCGATCCACATAGAAACCCGCACTCAAGGCGTGATTTTCAGCCTCGTGTTGGAAATAATCGAGTGATGACAATCCGCCGTGTGAAATAACAATCGGCTGACGAACGGGATTGGCTGTGAAAGGAACCAGGACAGCGCCTTTCACGGACGTGTATTCATGTCCCGACAACCAGACCGAAGCCTCATCAAGGGCCTCGTTCTTCTCGTTCAACATGGTGAAAATCTGGCCCAGAGGCGACGTTCGTACGAGGTGCCGCAGGCGCCCTTTCCGAATCAAAGCCCGGCTGCTGCGTCCATTTCCGATGAAATCGACAATGTAGACGCCTGGCTTTTCGAGTTGCGGAAATTCAAACTTTTTGGCCACCCGACGCAACGGATCGGCGTTCAGTGGATAGGTCTGTTCAACGTTGGCGACCAGGCCATCCAGGCTGATGTCGGTGTCGACTTCGCGCAGTTGTTCGCGATAGTAATTTTTAGTGTTGATCTCAAACACCTTGACAATCAGTGTCCCAGCGTTCTTGACGAACAGATCCAGCTTCACTGGTTCATCGGGCTCGAACTGCGTTTTGTTCGTGAAAGCAAAGTCGATATCAACGCGTTCTTTCAATTGCTGAAACTGTGCTGGAGGCAAAAGTGATGCCCACTGTTCTGCATCCCCCAGACCATTCACGATCTTGGTTTCTGCAAAGAGATACTGCAGATAGATACTGTTGATATAGGGCTCGAATTCCTTCGCGTTCGGGGCGTCAACCAGGAAATGAGCGAGGTAGCTGCGAACCAGTGGCTCGTCATTACCAATCCGCGACAGAAGTGTGACTCCGCCGTAATCCGCATTCAGGTCGGCTGGAAAACGCTTGAGATCTTCCGATTCGGCCATTCTCTGCGATAAATATCCAACGTGCCGGGGCAACTTCAGATATTCAAGAAATCGTTCCTTATTGAACTCACCACGCAACCGATCCAGGATCAGCTGGTGATACAGGACATGCCCCTTCAATGAGTTGTGCACGGCAGCGAGGCGTTTGGCAAATGCCGCCAGCCGAGTCAGATAGGCCTGCAATTGAGCGGGATTGTGTCGCCAGTCTTCGTCAGCAGTCGGTTGCAGTTTTGCAAGGTACGTTGTGACGAAATTCTGTTGGTTCAGCAGTTCCGGCTTGGCTTTCAACAATTCTTCGAGCTGAGGAATCAACAACTGCCGATGGATGGGGTGCGAGCCAAATCCGCCGGAATTCTGATAGTTGAGATCCTCAACAATCAGCGCAACCAGTTTCTCTAAATCTGGACGCGTCAACCTGGACAGCAAGCTGCGCCGGTGGTTGGGATTCAAATTGTAACTCGCCAACCAGTCGAGAGCCGAATCCTCAAACTGATTGACGTCATTGATCGTGACGGCATTGGCCCGGTCTGTGTAGGCCTTGCGCGAGATGACCGTGGGATCGAGCGCAATCGGAAAATTGGGTTCCGCATTCAACTCTTCTTTCTGATGCGGAAAATTCAATCCCAGGCGTGACCGCAGGAATCCCAGTGTCTTCTGAGGATCCTTGTCGTAAATCGCCAGCGCCTGCCGGGTCCGAATTTCCCAGACCCGTTGAGTTTCGCCGTGCCGTTGTACCCAGGTGGTGAGGTGCCCGTCGAGCTTCTCGAATTGCTCGGTCTGAATGAAGTGCAAGGCGTGGTAGTAGTAGAAATCCTCGGTCCCGGGAACGAGTTGCTTCAACACAGCCGCTCGATCTTTGGCCAGAGCGTAGTCTTCTACAAAATCGATTTCGCCAGCCAGAACTGCCGATGCACAAGTCAGCATAACAGCCATGAGCAGCAATATATTACGCATGATTCGTCCCAGTCAAATGATGAGAGTCGAGTACGAGCAGTCGGGAGAGACAAAAAGTATCTATACAAGCACGGTTAAGAATGTGACGTTTGATCGCGGGGATCAGTATTTGAAAAAGACTCATTTGCGGCCGCGAACAGTAAAAAACGAAAAACACCCAGGATCGACGTCGTCCGGACCCAAGTGTGAACGTCAGCAAACTGATCGTAAAGACGTGATCACGTCAAAAAAGACGACCATGTCTGCCCAGTTTAACATCTTTGATGTTTAATGCGCGCCGATATGTCACGCGTTAAAAGCGATTGTCTCGATGAAACTCCTGGTATTTGCGGTTGGGGGTACTATTGTGTCGCACAATCCAGAGGGATTGCCAAGAATTTGACGTGAGGTTCCACGCCCTTCGATACAATGAAATCGCTCCGTCCGAGAATTCCGTCGCACTGACCCGGCGTGAGTGGAGCGCTGATTGGCGAGCTAAAACAAATGATTCGAGAAATTCCTCAACGCTCATGTCTGGTTTGCTCCTCTGCCGCCGCGACAAAACCGCGTTCTAATGATTGAGCGTGCTCTCGCGGCGGCAGAGGGGCCAACCAGACCACACGTTGGGCCAGCATTTTTCAGGGGATTTGATTTAGCCTGCCAGTCACCGTTCCACCGACACGGGGTCGGTGGTGACGTAGTTCCATAGAAATACCGCAACTTCAAAACTTGCGCTGCGGGCTTGTAGAGGGGCCATGAAATAAATCCGTCCTAATGTGCGGGCCCCGTATTCTGCGTCCTGACAACGATTTCTGCTCCTTCTTTAATCATGTCGCTGGGATGAATGACGACAGTGTCGTTTTCGTTTAGTCCTTTGAGCACTTCTGCTTCAAGGCCGTTACGGTGGCCAATTTCGACGAGATGTAACTGCGCTTTCCCATTGATGACCCGAAATACAGCCCAGTCGGGGCCCTTGCGGAATAAGGCACTGGTGGGAACTTTCAGGACATCCCTGCCCTCCCAGAGAATAATCTGAGCTTCGATCCGATATCCATCGCCTAACGTTTCCCGGTTTTCAAAAGGATCGATCAGGTCGACAATCACATAAACCCGTTGTTCTTCGACCCCCAGTGCTGAGACTTTTGTAAATGCCGCGGGTTCCACCAGACGGACGATTCCGTGCAGGGGTTGTTCGCCGCCCCAGGCCTGGATAATCACTTTCGCCTGCGGCGGGATTTGGACGGCATCGCTGGAAAGCACGTCAACTTCCAACTCCAATCGCTTCGGATCACCGACTTCGATTATTGCAGTCCCCGGAGTGATCGGCGTCGCGCTTTCCTTGAAGCGGCGCAAGACTCTGCCAGAAATGGGGGCAAAGATGTCGAACGTCCGTTTTGCCGTGGATGGCTTTCTTTCGCCTGGTGAAACTCCGGTCGGTCCGAGTTGCTCGTCCTCTTTCGGTTGAACTTCCAGAAGTGCGAGCTTTGCCCAATCAAGCTCGAAACGCGCAATATCGACAGCCAATTTTGAAGCGGCATACTCTTCTTTGCGCTGGACATCTTCCAATTCCGCGACTTCCAGTAATTCCTGAGCCGAGGCGTTTCTTTCCTTGAGGTGTTGAGTTCTGACTAGGTGCGAATGCGCGTTCAGCATCGCTTTTTGAGCGGTTTGCTCGGTCAACGCAGCCTTCTGCAGAGTCAGTTCGGACATCCGCACCTTGGCTTCAGCTTGCGCCACGACGCGGGCATCCAAAACCTGTGGCAGGTCAGGTTCCAGACGCGCGACCAGCGTCTTGAGAGCTTCCACCCGGTCACCGGGTTCCAATTCCACTCGCAGCAATTGACCAGCCAGAGGTGACGAAATGCTGTAGCGATGCTTGACCCGCGTCTTCCCGTCCTCACTGACGGTGACTTGCAACGGTCCGCGGACGACGCGATCGAGATCGGCACCGACTGGTTTGGGCAGAAACCCATAAACAATCGCACCAACCACTCCCAGTGCCACTCCCCAGCCCAACAGTCGCTTGAACCAGCGCAAAAACACGATCGATTTACTCCCGAGTCTTCAACACGGCAATCAGGTCCAGATGGTCGAGCTTGCGTCGCACGACCAAACCTGAAGCCACCGCTGAGATAGCCACCACCGAAACAGCCAGCGACCACGTCCGAGGCGAGACGACCAATGGCACGCGATATAATTCTGTATCCAGGAACGTGGTCACCAGCTTCCCCAATCCGAATCCCAGCAGGATGCCGAGCGGAATGGCGGCCAGGGTCAACACGGCCAGTTCCCCAAGTAGAATATACGAAATTTCACCCCGAGTCAGCCCGAGAACGCGCAAGCTGGCCAATTCACGGCCTCGTTCCGACAATGCGATCCGAGCTGTGTTATACACGACACCAAACGCGATGACGCAGGCGAACATCAGATTGAAAAACTGCATCTGCAGCATGTTTTCCATGACCGTTTCGCGGAAACTGCGGACCGACGCCTCTTTAATCGTGACGCTGGCCACCTTGGGTGTTTCCTTGAGTTTCTGATACAGCTGGTCCTGATACTTGTGATCAATTAACAGATTGACATTATTGACGACGTTTCCATCCTTCATCAACCGGTTCATGGCATCCAGATCCATGTAGGCCGACAGACCGAAATGCTCGGTGACCAGCGCCGCGACAGGGACTTGCCAGGTCGGCTGCGCCCCTTCCAGGACTTCAATTGTGACCAGATCGCCACGCTTGAGACCTAGAATACTGGCCAGCTTGGTGTTGATGACCAGGCCCGCGCGAGGCAAGGTGATCGGTTTTTCATTGGCGTCAATCAAATGGTTCAGGTCAGGGTTCTGTGGAATTCCCTGCAATCCGATACGACGTTCACGGTGTTCGAACCGCATCTTAATACCCATGCTCCGTACTGCCTCCGTGCGAATCACTCCAGGAAGATGCTGCAATTCAAAAACCGCCGATAATGAGTAAGGCTCAGTAAAGGCGATGCTGATGTGATGTCGCTGGACGACGCGGAATTGCAATTCGACCAGGAAATTCAAAGAATCTGTTGAAAAATGCCCCAGAATGATAATCGCGACTGACAGCGCGATTCCTAGGGACGAGAACAACGCTTTGAACGGCCGCCGTTCGATGTTACGGAGAATGATTCGCGTCGTCTGATTTAACAGCGACGTCATTCCCAATCGCTCGAGTATCGTCGGACGAAAGTTACCTGGAGGCTCGGGACGCATTGCTTCCGCAGGCGGCAATCTGACGGCTCGACGAATCACGTCGACGGTTCCCAGAACTGCGGATCCGCACGCAATGCTGAATGATCCCAGCACAACTTGCATCGGCAACACAAATACCAGCGACGGAAAGCGATAGAATTTGGTGTAGAGACCCATGATCTGGATCCCCAGGATGCAGCCGACCCCGACGCCGATGATTTCACCAACAATGACAATGACGATCACCAGCTTCAAATAGTGCCAGCCCACCGCGAGATTTGAATATCCAAACGCTTTCAAAGCGGCAATTTGGTCTCGTTGCAACGCGATGATGCGCGACAACACCACGTTCAACAGGAAGGCCGCCACCAGCAGAAAAATGCCGGGCACAATCAGGCCCATGCGTTTTAAATTATTGATTTCGTCCGAAATGAACTTGTTGGAGATCTGATCCTTTCGGCCGATGGCTCCCCAGCCTCCGTAGGGCCGAGTGATCCGATCGAGATCGCGCAGCACTTCGGCCGTATTCGCGTCAGACGTCAGATCGAGGCAGACGTCGTTGAAAGCCCCCTCCATATCGAACGCAGTCGACAGCGCTTCTTCACCCATCCAGAAGATGCCAAATCGCTTGTCGTCAGGGACCAGCAGCCCTTGCCGGATCTGATACACATATTCCGGAGACAGAGCGATCCCGACAATCTCTAAGTCCTTACGGCGACCGTTGATAATGGCGGTCACCTTGTGCCCGGGCTGCAAGCCGTGAACTTTGGCGAAGCCCTCACTCACCAGGGCCTCGTCGGGTCGCCGCGGTTCGATATAGCGGCCAACTCGGATATACAGTTCATTCAGACCTGGCTTGCGATATTCCGGAATGGAAATCAGACGGCCCACCGCTGGTTCGGTCAATCCCTTAACGTCCAGCGTTACGTCCTCGACGACCCGCAACTGGACTTGAGAGACTCCGGGGATTTGTTCAATCTTTTTTCCGACTGACAGCGGCGCGCGCTTGCAGCTGCTGAAGACACGCCCAAATCGCGACAGCTCATAATAGTCCGATTGCGTTTTGGACAAGCCGGTCAGCGCACTCTGCATCATGATGAAAGTGGCTACGCCACAAGCGATTACGGCGCAGATAGCTGCGAGCTGCCCTTTCATTAAGAGTACATCGCGAACCAGTTTACGGTCCAAAGCCGTCATATGCAGAGAGTTTTATGCTGTTCGCGGCCAGAATGAGTCTTGTTCAATACTTATCTCCGCGATCGAACGTCTCATTCTTAACCGTGCGCGGTCTATTTCGCGTGAAAAGTGGAATGCCGGCCCATCGTCAATTTGAGCAATCCTACCTTCACAATACCATGAGAACCGAAACCCCGTTGCGAAGTTCACAGAAGTCGATCCGGGTTTCCCGAGTTTCTCAAAAGCGGTAGTGACGTTTATCAATGAATCTCAATTCAAGACAGCGAGGTAGCCTTGATCACGAACGGCGGAGCTCGCAACCGCCACATAAGATCGGCCGCATTGACGAGCGATCCGCGAATGGGTGACGCTCGACCGCGCACGGTTTGGTCATTCATTTCGATTGCCGATGTCTCGCGGCTAATTGTTTGTATTGCAGCTTGATGACTTGAGTCGTCAGTTAAGAACCAGACAAAATACTGAGGAACCAGTGGGCTGACACCCACCGCTCGCCAAGTTGCTTGTCAGCCATTAAGGCTTTTCCGCAAGCGAAACGCAAACGAGTTCTTCGTCGTTGCGAGCATACAGGCTCTGATTGGCAAATGCCGGGTGGCTCCAGACGACTGGGCGGCCAAAGCATTCTCCAGTTGGCTTCAAGACATGAAATCGCCCCTCTTCCGAATAGCCCGTCGGGCTCAATTTGGCCAGAATTAAATCGCCGGTTTCGCTGAACACGAAGAATTGGTCCCCGTGTTTGACGATAAAGGCTGTCCCATGTCCGCCACGACGTTCGCCGGTTGTCGGTTGGAATGTCTCCCAGACCCGATCACCCGTTTCGAGTTTGACTCCGCGGAGTTGTCCCTGTTTGCAACAGCAGCCGTAGATCATACCGTTTTCCAGGAACGGGGGACTGTTCGCACAGTAGACGCCGCTTTTAATGGTGCTCCGCCAG